>NZ_LOKU01000003.1:0-200640 GCF_002211295.1 Rhizobium sp. N122
GCGCCGCCGACCTGCCGCTCTGGCTCCACCGTTACAATTGGCATCGCCCGCACGGCAGCCTACAATCCAAACCGCCCGTCAGTAGACTCGGCCTGATCAAGGACAACCTGTTGAGGCTCCACATCTAAAGCGCGTCGCGGTTAACTTGATTCATGCGACGCGCTTTAGCTCTTTGTTTTATGCATGTCGTTATCCGGGAACCGCTGCACACTTTCCGGCGACATGCATTGGATGTAACGAATCTTTCATATCCCCCTTACAACCGCGGCAAAATGGGGTAGAAGGCCCGACAATGTGCATGTCATGCACGTGCGTATAGTATTCCGCGGCCGGAGACGAGAATGGCATTCAACGACGACAGCTTCATCCGTGAAGTCAATGAGGAATTGCGGTCCGACCAGATGAAGGGCGCTTGGCGCCGGTTCGGCCGCTATATCATCGTCGTCGCCATCCTGATCGTCGTCGGCACCGCCGGCAAGGTTCTCTACGAATATTGGGACGACAACCGCTCCTCCGGCACCGGCGACCAGTTCCTGGCGGCGATGAAGCTTGCCGACGAAAACAAGAACGACGAGGCGCTGGCCGCGCTCGACAAACTCGAGAAAGAAGGCCATGGCGCCTATCCGGTGCTGGCGCGCATGCGGGCCGCGACCGTCCAGGCACAGAAGGGCGATGCCGCCGCGGCGATTGCCGCCTTCAACGAGATCGGCCAGGACAATGGTGTGCCGGCCGCCGTGCGCGATGCCGCCAAGATGCGCGCCGGCTGGCTGCTGATCGAAAACGGCTCCTATGAACAGGTTTCGGCGGCGATCGAGGAAATGGCCGTGCCGGGCAACGCCTTCCGCCATTCGGCACGCGAAGCGCTCGGCCTTGCCTCTTATAAGGCCGGCAACATGGCCCAGGCCCGGCAATGGTTCCAGTCGATCGTCGACGATACCGACAGCCCGCGCAACGTTGCCAATCGCGCCCACATGATGCTTGATCTCATTACCGCATCCGGCAAGGCGCCCGCCGCGCAGGGCTGAGTTTTAAGGAAAAAGAATGAGTTTCACGGTCGCGATCGTCGGTCGTCCGAATGTCGGCAAGTCGACACTTTTCAACCGCCTGGTGGGAAAGAAGCTGGCGCTTGTCGACGACACGCCTGGAGTGACCCGTGACCGCCGGCCGGGCGATGCGCGGCTGATGGGCCTGACCTTTACGATCATCGACACTGCCGGCCTGGAAGAGGCCGACGAGGAAAGCCTGCAGGGCCGGATGCGCGCGCAGACGGAAGCGGCGATCGATGAGGCCGATCTTTCGCTGTTCGTCGTCGATGCCAAGAACGGGCTGACGCCCGTCGACACTGCGCTTGCCGAAATGCTGCGCCGGCGTGGCAAACCTGTCGTGCTGGTCGCCAATAAATCCGAGGCGCGCGGCTCCGACAGCGGTTTCTACGACGCCTATACGCTGGGTCTCGGCGAGCCGACGCCGATTTCGGCCGAACACGGCGAGGGCATGCTCGATCTGCGCGACGCGATCGTCGAGGCGATCGGCAAGGACCGGGCCTATGCCAAGGAAGATGTCGCCGTCACCAACGTCGACATTTCCGAGGCCGCAGGCGAAGGCGAGGACGAGGACGAAGAGCCCGTCTATGACGACACCAAGCCGCTCAGGGTGGCGATCGTCGGCCGTCCGAATGCCGGCAAGTCGACACTGATCAACCGCTTCCTCGGCGAGGATCGGCTTTTGACCGGGCCGGAGGCCGGCATCACCCGCGATTCCATCTCGGTCGAATGGGATTGGCGCGGCCGCACCATCAAGATGTTCGATACCGCAGGCATGCGCCGCAAGGCGCGGGTGACCGAGAAGCTCGAAAAGCTCTCCGTCGCCGACGCGCTGCGCGCCATCCGTTTTGCCGAGACCGTCGTCATCGTCTTCGACGCGACGATCCCCTTCGAGAAGCAGGACCTGCAGATCGTCGATCTGGTGCTGCGCGAGGGTCGTGCGGCCGTGCTTGCCTTCAACAAGTGGGATATGATCGAAGACCGGCAGGCGGTGCTTGCGGATCTGCGCGAAAAGACCGACCGGCTGCTGCCGCAGGCGCGCGGCATCCGCGCCGTGCCGATCTCCGGCCAGACCGGCTGGGGGCTCGATAAGCTGATGCAGTCGATCATCGACACGGATAGGGTCTGGAACAAGCGCATCTCGACGGCAAGGCTCAACCGCTGGCTGGAGACGCAACAGATCCAGCATCCGCCACCGGCCGTGTCCGGCCGGCGCATCAAGCTGAAATACATGACCCAGGTCAAGGCCCGCCCGCCGGCCTTCATGATCTCCTGCACCCGTTCCGACGCGCTGCCGGAATCCTATACGCGCTATCTGATCAACGGATTGCGCGCCGATTTCGACATGCCGAGCGTGCCGATCCGAATTCATTTCCGTTCGGCTGAGAATCCGTTCGAAGGCAAGAAGAGGCGGACCTAGGGCGCCTGTTGGTGCCTTGAGGAATGTCCGTTTGCGTCGTACTTGGGTTACCCCCCCTCTGCCCTGCCGGGCATCTCCCCCATAAGGGGGGAGATCGACACGTGGATGGAATCTCCCCAAACAATTGATGTTGGAGCGAGTGGGTCCGCCCAGCCGATCTCCCACCTGTGGGGGAGATGCCCGGCAGCGCAGAGGGGTGCCTCAGGCACGACCTATCTCGATCGCCTTGAACTAAGCCACGCTTCTATCCAGCGCCTCGCGCAGCGCCACGATTTCAGCCTGGAGCCGAGTAAGATCCACGGCCTCACGACCGCTCGCTTCCACGACGCAGCCGGGGATGCCGATCGCTTTTTCCTTCAGTCGGTTGCCTTGGTCGCTAAGCCGAATGACGACGATGCGTTCGTCCTCGCTGCTGCGTTCGCGCCTGATATAGCCGGCGCTTTCCAAGCGTTTGAGCAGAGGGGTCAGCGTGCTGGATTCCAGGAAGAGCTTTTCGCCGAGACCGCCGACCGTTTGGCCGTCCTGTTCCCACAACGCGACCATGGCCAGGTATTGCGGATAGGTGAGACCGAGTGCGTCGAGAAGCGGCTTGTAAACCCGGTTCAGGGCATGGCTTGCCGTATACACGGCAAAACAAATGAAATTATCGAGCTTCAGCTGATCCTGCATGGTCATCTCCAGAACTGAGTGAATTTATATCGTGCAACAAATAATCGCAAGCGTCTTTTTTGCATGGCAGGCGTGCCAAAATTTAAATTGCTCGATAAATAATCGTGCGCGATATAACTGTCGTGTTCACGACGAACACCAAACCGAGAGGACAAGACAATGTCGACCATCCAGACCGCCGTTTCCGCCGCAGCACTCCTGGCAGCCTCCGCCGTCGGCGCGTTTGCCGACCCGGTACTCGAGCCGACAACGCAGACATTCATCGACAGCCTTGCCGGCGGCCAGCCGATCTACACGCTGTCACCGGCCGATGCCCGGAATGTTCTGGCCGGCGCGCAGAAGGGCGACGTCAAGAAGCTTGCCGCAAAGGAAGAAGATAAGGTCATCAAATCAGGGCCGACCGGCAGCATCAAGCTGCGCATCGTCCGCCCGCAACATGCCAAGGGCACGCTGCCGGTTATTCTCTACTTCCATGGCGGCGGCTGGGTGCTGGGCGATGCCGATACGCATGACCGGCTGGTGCGCGAAATCGCCAACGGCGCCAATGCCGCCGTCGTCTTCGTCGATTACGAACGTTCGCCGGAAGCCCGTTATCCCGTGGCCATCGAGCAGGCCTATGCGGCGACCAAATATGTCGCCGAGCACGCCAAGGAGTTCAACGTCGACGCCAGCAGGCTGGCGGTTGCGGGCGACAGCGTCGGCGGCAACATGGCGGCGGTGGTGACGCTGCTTGCCAAAGAGCGCGGCGGTCCCGCGATCGACCAGCAGGTGTTGTTCTACCCGGTCACCGACGCCAATTTCGACAATGGTTCCTATAACCAGTTCGCCAATGGTCCGTGGCTGACCAAGGAAGCGATGAAGTGGTTCTGGGACGCCTACCTGCCCGACGAGGCCAAGCGCAAGGAGCCGACGGCTTCGCCGCTGCAGGCCACGCTGGAGCAGTTGAACGGCTTGCCGCCGGCGCTCGTCATCGTCGACGAGAACGACGTGCTGCGCGATGAGGGCGAAGCCTATGCCCGCAAACTCAGTCAGGCCGGCGTTCGCGTCACGTCGATGCGTTACAACGGCACGATCCACGACTTCGTACTCTTGAACGCCATCGCCGAAACGCCTGCTGCGCGCAGCGCGATTGCGGTTGCGAACGACACGCTTCGCAACGCTTTGCACAAGTAAGGGCGATACAGCTCTTTGTGTTCACGCAATTTCGGGCAAAAGCGCTTTGCGCTTTGCCTGGCAAAACCGCGTCACACTTTTGCTGGAATTGCTTTAGTCTGCGGAGGGAACGGGCCCGGCGGTTTCGCCGGGCTTTCTGCTTCTGGGCAGCGACTTGGCAAATTGCCAGGCCCTTTTCCATTTCGGCGTGATGACGCCGTTGGCGGCGCGGATATTGTTGATGAACTGCAGCGTCGCCGCTTCCCAGGAATATTGCATGGCAAGCTCGAGTGCCTGGGTGCGCGAGGCGGAGAGGGCGGCAAGGCAGGCGGCTTGCAGGTTCTGGTCGAGCGCGCCGACCTTGCTGTCTTCGCCGATGATATCGAGCGGGCCGGTGACCGGATAGGCGGCGACCGGGACGCCCGATGCCAGCGCTTCAAGGATGGTGTTGCCGAACGTGTCGGTGAGCGAGGGAAAGACGAAGACGTCGGCCTGGGCATAGGCTTTCGCCAGATCCTCGCCGAACTTCACACCGGTAAAGTGCACATCGGGATAGCGCTGCTCCAGCTCGGCGCGTGCCGGGCCGTCGCCGACGACGACCTTCGAACCGGGCAGGTCGAGATCGAGAAAGGCCGGCAGATTCTTTTCCAACGCCACACGGCCGACTGTCATGAAGATCGGGCGCGGAAGGCCGAATGGCTCCTGTTCGAGCGGCATCGGATGGAATTGCGTGGCGTCGATGCCCCGGGTCCAAGGCATCAGGTTCTTGATGCCGCGGGCCGAAAGCTCGCGCGCAAGGCTCGGTGTCGCGACCATGCAGCCGGCGCCCCCATTGTGGAACCAGCGTACGAAGGCATAAAGCCAGCTTTGCGGAATCGGCAGGCGGGCCGAAACATATTCGGGAAAGCGCGTGTGATAGCTGGTGGAGAAGGGCATGCCCTTGCGTAGGCACCATCGGCGGGCGGTCAGCCCCAGCGGCCCTTCGGTGGCGATATGCACATAGGAAGGATTGTGTTTTTCGATCTCACGGGCGATGCGGCGGTAATTGGCAATCGACAGGCGGATCTCGGGATAGGTCGGGCAGGGGATGCTGTTGAAGCGCTCCGGCGTCACCATCGAAACAGCCACGCCCATCTTCGCCAGCTCGCGATTGGTGTTCTCGATCGAGCGCACGACGCCGTTGACCTGCGGATGCCAGGCGTCAGTAACGATCACCAAGCGTTCCGGCAGGTTGCCGGCGGCTGTAGCATTGGCCCAGCTCTCGCTGTGATGAGTGTTTGCCGGATGTTGCAGCATGTCACGATTTCCATCCGCGTTGCATCGGTGTGCCAACGCTCAATCCCAAAGCGAGGTTCCGGAACGGCGATTCCCGCCTGCCTATTTTGAGGCATGACCATGATGGAAATATTACAGCCGCATGCCCGCGTTTGCAGGCCTTTCAGCGGCCCGATCCCCGCGAATATGTCAGCGGCCGATCGCGGTTTCATGCGGAAAGAAGGACGGCGCCGATCGTGGACCGGCGCCGTTTGGGAGGTTAAGCGGCAGCAGAAGCCGAGCTTGCGGTCGGAACTTCCGAAATCGTCTTCAGAACCTGGGAAGCGATCTGATAGGGGCAGCCCTGCGAGTTCGGGCGGCGATCTTCCAGATAGCCCTTGTAGTCGTTCTTGACGAAGGAATGCGGGACGCGGATCGAGGCGCCACGGTCGGCAACGCCGTAGGAGAACTTGTTCCACGGAGCCGTTTCGTGCTTGCCGGTCAGGCGCTTGTCGTTGTCAGGACCGTAAACGTCGATGTGGTCCATCAGGTTCTTTTCGAACTGCGCCATCAGCGCTTCGAAATAGGCCTTGCCGCCGACTTCGCGCATGTACTTGGTCGAGAAGTTGCAATGCATGCCCGAACCGTTCCAGTCGGTGTCGCCGAGCGGCTTGCAGTGATACTCGATGTCGATGCCGTATTTTTCGGTCAGGCGCTGCAGCAGGTAGCGTGCCATCCAGATCTGGTCGGCGGCCTTCTTGGAGCCCTTGCCGAAAATCTGGAATTCCCACTGGCCCTTGGCCACTTCGGCATTGATGCCTTCGTGGTTGATGCCGGCAGCCAGGCACAGGTCGAGATGTTCTTCGACGATTTCGCGGGCGACGTCGCCGACGTTCGAATAGCCGACGCCAGTGTAGTAGGGGCCCTGCGGAGCCGGGTAGCCCTGCTCGGGGAAGCCGAGCGGACGGCCGTTCTGGTAGAAGAAGTATTCCTGTTCGAAGCCGAACCATGCATCTTCATCGTCGAGAATGGTCGCGCGAGCGTTGCTCGGGTGCGGCGTGACGCCATCAGGCATCATGACTTCGCACATGACGAGCGCGCCGTTGGTGCGAGCCGGGTCGGGATAGATGGCGACCGGCTTCAGCACGCAATCGGAGCTGCGGCCTTCGGCCTGCATGGTCGACGAACCGTCGAAGCCCCAGAGCGGAAGCTGTTCCAGTGTCGGGAATACGTCGAATTCCTTGATCTGCGTCTTGCCACGCAGGTTCGGTACCGGAGTGTACCCATCGAGCCAAATATACTCGAGCTTATATTTTGTCATCGTGACTCTCTCAATGCTACGAAGGTGAGCAAATCCGGAGACGATCTCGGCGCGCAAGCGCATCCAACCGCCAGGGGATGCACCTCTTAAAGCATGTAGCGTGCCAGTTCGGCTGCAGTGGCGAAAAAAATCGCAAATCAGCCTGCGGACATGCATTTTTCTCTGCCGAAATCACCCGTTTTGACGGCGGATGGCCGTGTCATCGGCAAGAAACCGAATTTCGCCGTCGGAACCGGATGAAAATTTCGGCGTTAGCCTGGCGTGATGAAGTGTTGAACAAATAGGCGGACGCTCTCGGAGCAGACAGCATATCGATCAATCATAATATTGAGATGCATATAATTTGTGCAATTTGCATAAACTATGTGCATCGTGTTATGGTCGCGGCGATAAATGTCGATGCGCCGAACTGAATGGAGGCGATCTCATGCCCACCGGTTTCCATCGTGAATCCGCAACGATTTACCAGTTTCCCGTCAAGCCGACGCGGGCCGCCAGCCGGTTCGAACGCTTTCGGATGATGGAGCGCGAGGCCGCCGATATTTGCGACGCGGCGCTCGACAGTTGCTGGTACCATGACGAGGCGGCTCGCGAGACCGACCGGCCGACGAAGTCCTGAGTTTTCCCCTTTAGCGGGTCAGAACGCCGACAAGGCGGCGAGCGCTTGCGTATCGCATTCGTCCCGGGTTGTCATGTGCGGGCTCAGCCGCCGTTCAACCCCAGTTTTTCCTTTGCCACCAATGCGCCGTGCTCACTGACGACGCGGGCTGCGACGCCTGCAGCGAAGCGGGCGGCGGCGGTTGCATCCGTTGTTTCCAGATAGTTTGCAAGGAAGGCGCCGTTGAAGCTGTCGCCGGCACTGGTGGTATCGACCACTTGGGCGACCTTCTCGGCCGGAACGAAGCTCTCCTCTCCGGCGAAATTCAGCCTGACTCCGTCCGCGCCATTCTTGACGACGATATGGACGGCGCCCAGCGCGTGATAGCGGTTGATCGTCGCCTCGATGGAATCGTCGCCGAAATGGGCGGCCTCATCATCGAAGCTCGGCATGACGATCACCGAGGAGCGGGCGCCCTCGCTGATCGTTGCGTGCATGATGTCATAACTCGACCAGAGGCGGGGGCGGATGTTCGGGTCGAACACCACCAGCTTGCCGGCGGCCTTGGCGCGGCGGATTTCGGCGAGCAGCGTCGTGGCATCCTCCTGCGGCAGGATGGCAAGGGTGATGCCGGAGAAATAGACGAGGTCAGCACTCTCAACCGCCTCACGCAGGCGGTCGGGGTCGGCGGCCAGTCCGCGGGCAGCCGAACTGTCGCGCCAATAGCTGAAGGAGCGCTCGCCGTTCTTCAGATTGATCATATAGAGGCCGGGTGTCTTGCCCCTGATGCGGCGGATGAGGCTCGTGCCGATGCCTGCCTTGTCGATGAAGGCGACCATCTCATCCGACATCGCATCGTCGCCAAGCGCGGTAAAATAATCGACCGACCAGTCGGGGCCGAGGCAGGCACGGGCATACCAGGCGGTGTTGAACGTATCGCCGGCGAAGCCTTTGCGCAGCAGGCCGTCGCCTGCCTGCGAGAGCTCCACCATGCATTCACCGATCGATAGAAACCGTCTGCTCACCTTGTCCTCCCGGCATTGTTCTTTATCGCTGATACGCGGAGCCAGGCGGAGTGACAAGCGTTGATATCATGGATGCCGATATCGCAGGAGGTAAAGCCCGCCTTCGTCGCGAGGCGAAGACGGGCGCCGGCAAGGGCTCTTATTCGTGGATCGTGTAGCTGCCCATCTGGCAAAGATCCTGCGTGTCTTCGGTGGTCGCGAGGTTCGAACCTTCCTCGAACTCGAAGCGCATATCGTATTTGCAGACGGTGCGGCCATCGGCGATAGTGATGTCGATGCTTTCGCCCGGATCGAGAACGTCTTCGCCGAAGACGTCTTCCTCCCAATTGGCGACACCCGTCGGCGAGCTGTAGAAGCGCGTCAGGACGGAGTCGGTGCCGTTGGTGAGCTTGAACTTCAGATCTTCGGCCTGTGCCGAAATGGCGGAGGCAGCGATGATCGCAGATGTAACTGCGATCAATCCCGATAGTCTCGATTTCATATATGCGTTCCCCTAACCCGTGATTGGGCGGGAAAGAGTTAGCATGCGCTCAGATAAATCTTTCTTATCGGGGACTTTAGAACCCAAAATAAGTCCGCTTTTCCAGGCGCTTCATCCTGAGATTGCGTAGTCGCTCATGGCCTGTCCATATGATAGCAAGCTGCCTTCTGGCCGGGACGGACCCCCTCGGTCGGCGGCATTTCGGTGCGACAGATATCGGTCGCCTTCCAGCAGCGCGGCGAGAAGACACAGCCTTTCGGCGGGTTGAGCGGCGAGGGCGGATCGCCCTGCAAGCGGATGCGGGTACGCAGGCGCGCGAGCTTCGGATCCGGGATCGGTGCTGCGGAAAAGAGCGCCTGTGTATAGGGATGGGCCGGATGATCGAAGACGGTGGCACAGTCGCCCGCCTCCACCACCCGGCCGAGATAGAGCACCAGCACATCGTCGGAAATCAGCCGCACGACGGAGAGGTCGTGGCTGATGAAAATCAGCGTCAGGCCGAACTCCTTGCGCAGCTTGCGCAGAAGCGTGATCACCTGGCCCTGGATCGAGACGTCGAGTGCCGAAACCGGCTCGTCGCAGATGATCAGCTTCGGTTTGGTGATGACAGCGCGGGCGATGCCGATGCGTTGCGCCTGGCCGCCGGAAAATTCGTGCGGATAGCGGTTGATCATCTCCGGCACCAGGCCGACGGCAGTCATGATCTCGCGCACACGTTCGGTGCGCCCGGCCTTCGAAAGCTTCGGCTCGAAAACGGTGAGCGGTTCGGCGATGATATCGCCGACCGTCATGCGCGGGTCGAGCGAGGCGATCGGATCCTGGAAGATGATCTGCATGTCGCGGCGGGCGGCGCGCATTTCCTCCTCCGAGAGGTCGAGAAGATTGCGGCCCTGCCAGAGGATGCGGCCCTTCTGCGATTTCAACAGCCGCAGAATGGAGCGGCCGAGCGTGGACTTGCCGCAGCCGGATTCACCGACGACGCCGAGGGTGCGGCCTTCGGCGAGATCGAAGCTGACATTGTTGACGGCGGTGAGGAAAATCGGCGGCTTGAACAAGCCCTTCGCCGGCAATTCGAACTGGGTCGTCAGGTTCTCGACCCTTAGAAGCGATCGGTCAGCCATGGTTCAGCAACTCCTCACGGCGCGGGAACGGGTGGTAGCAGGCGGCGCAGTGGCGCGGCGCCAGGGTCTCGAGCGGCGGCGGGCGGTCGATGCAATCGTCCTGGACCTGTGAACAGCGCGGCGAGAAATTGCAGCCCTTCGGCAGGTGCTGCAGGTTCGGCGGGCGCCCGGGGATAACGACCAGCTCGTCGACATCCTGATCCGGGCGCGGGATCGAGGCATGCAGCGCCGCCGTATAGGGATGGGCGGGATTGTCGAAGAGCTCGTCGACCGGCGCCTCCTCGACGATGCGGCCGGCATACATGACGGCGACGCGGTCGGCGAGGCCGGCGACGACGCCGAGATCGTGGGTGATCATGATCAGCGCCGTGTTCATCTCCGCCGTCAGGTCGTTGAAGAGATCGAGGATCTGGGCCTGAATGGTGACGTCGAGCGCCGTCGTCGGCTCGTCGGCAATCAGCAGCTTCGGCTTGGTGAGCAGCGCCATGGCGATGACGATGCGCTGGCGCATGCCGCCGGAAAGCTCATGCGGATAGAGGTGGAAGCGCCGCGTCGGGTCCGGGATGCCGACGCGTTTCAGCATGTCGAGGGCCGCCTCGGATGCGGCACGTGCCGTCAGGCCGCGGTGAACCTCGAGCTGTTCCGTCAACTGCCGCGAAATCCTGAGCGATGGATTCAAGGCGGTCATCGGATCCTGGAAGACCATGGCCATGTCCTTGCCACGGATCTGGTCGAGCTCGCGCGGTTTCAACGACAGCACATCCCTGCCTTCGAGCAGCGCCTGTCCCGCCGTCCTGCCGTTCTTGGCGAGCAGGCCCATGATGCCGAGGAAGGTCTGGCTCTTGCCCGAGCCGGACTCGCCGACGATGGCGACGCGCTCGCCGCGCCGGACGGTGAGGTTCATATTCGAGACCGCCTTCACCTCGCCGTCAGGCGTTTTGAAGGTAATCGAATAGTCCTTAAGTTCGAGCAGAATGTCTTTTTGCGTTTCATGGGCCATTCTAGCGATCCTTCGGGTCGAACGCGTCGCGCAGCCCGTCGCCGATGAAGAGCAGGCTGAGCAGCAGGGCCACGAGGAAACTTGCCGGGAAGATCAGCAGCCAGGGCATGCTTTCCATGGCGTCGGTTCCCTCGGCGATGAGCGTGCCGAGCGAGGTCAGCGGTTCCTGGACGCCGAAGCCGAGGTAGGACAGGAAGCTTTCGGTGGCGATAATCTCGGGCACCGTCAGCGCCGCGAAGATGACCACCGGGCCGACGAGGTTCGGAATGATGTGCTTGACGATGATCTTGAACGGCCGCTGCCCGGAGGCACGGGCCGCCTCGATGAATTCGCGATGCTTGATCGACAGGGTCTGGCCCCGCACGATGCGGGCCATGGTCAGCCACTCCAGCGCGCCGATCGCGGCAAAGAGCAGGTAGACGTTGCGGCCGAAGATCACCATCAGCAGGATGACGAAGAGGATATAGGGAAGGGCGTACATGATATCGACGAAGCGCATCATGATCGCGTCCAGCCTGCCGCCGATATAGCCCGATATGGCGCCGTAGAGTACGCCGATGACGACCGAGACGACGGTTGCCGTCAGCGCCACGGCCAGCGAGACGCGGGTGCCGTAGAGCACGCGGGCAAGCAGGTCGCGTCCGTTCGGGTCGGTGCCGAAATAATGGCCGGTCTCGATCGACGGCGGAATGCGGAAGGCGGCCCAGTCCGGATCCTCGTAGTTGAAGGGAATGAACCAGGGGCCGAGGAAGGCGGCGAGGATCAACAGCGCCAGGACGGCGATCGACAGAACGGCCGCCTTGTTGCGCCCGAGACGGCGGAGCGCATCCCTGGTGAGCGAACGGCCTTCGGGGGCCAGGCCCTCCGCCTGCAGAAGCTCCTCGGCGAGCAGTTCGCGTTTTGCGGGGTTGAGGATCATCGGTTTCTCACTTTCGGGTCCAGCCAGGCATAGGCGATGTCGACCAGAAGGTTCAGGAACACGATCAGCACCATGTAGAAGATGACCGTACCGAGAACCATGCCGTAATCGCGATTCAGCGCTGCGTTGACGAAGTAGCGGCCGATGCCGGGCAATCCGAAGATGCTTTCGACAACGAGCGAGCCGGTGAGAAGGTAGCTTGCCGCCGGCCCCAGATAGGAGACGACAGGCATGAGCGCCGGCTTCAGCGCATGGCGCATCACCGTCAGCCGCGGGCCGATGCCCTTGGCTTTGGCGGTGCGGATGAAGTTCTGGTTCATCACCTCGATCATCGAGCCGCGGGTGATGCGCGAGATGCGGCCGGCATGCGGCAGGGCCAGAACGACGATCGGCAGGATCAGATGTTTGATCGAGCCGTCACCCCAGCCGCCGACCGGAAACCAGCCGAGCTGAATTCCGAAGATCAATTGCAGGATCGGCGCGATCAGGAAGTTCGGCAACACCACCCCCACCAGGATGAGGGCGCCGAGAATATAGTCCGGCGTCTTGTTCTGGTAGAGCGCGCCAAGACAGCCGACGGCGATGCCGACGATGATGGCGATCAGGAAGGCGGCGGTACCAATCGTGAAGGTATAGGGCAGACCGATCATGATCTGCTGGGCGACGGAAAAATCCTCGCTGGCGAAGGAGGGGCCGAGATCGCCCCGAAGCAGGTCACCGACATAGATCAGGTACTGCTGGATCAGCGGCTTATCGAGATTGTAATGAACCGCGAGGTTTTTCAGGATCACCGGCGGCAATGGCCTTTCGCCATCGAACGGGCCGCCGGGGGCAAGGCGCAAAACGAAAAAACAGGCTGTGACGGCGATCCACAGAACGGGGATCGTCGATAGCAGGCGACGGAGGGCATATTTGATCATGATCGTGGGCCGGTCCTTCCCGCGCGCGGCGGGAAGGACCGTTTTCCCTTACTCTTTCATCGACAGCCAGCGGGTGCGGTGGATGTCCTGAATGTTGTCGACGAAGCCTTCGATCTTCGGCGAAACGACGTTTTTCGAGACATAGTAGTAGATCGGCAGGGCGGCAGAATCATCAAGCGCCAACTGCTCGGCCTTCTTGAAGATTTCGGCGCGCTTCTTCAGATCCGTCTCGGCGTTGCCGTCCTTGATCAGTTTGTCGTACTCAGGATTGGACCAGCGGCCGTAATTCATCTGGACGCCTGTGACCAGCAGGTTCAGGAAATTGTCCGGATCGTTGTAGTCGGCGAGCCAGCCGGCGCGGCCGATCTGCACTTCGCCGCGCTGCAACTGGTCATAATGGACTTTGGTCTCGGCGTTGACGAGTTCGACATTGACGCCGAGCGGCTTCCACATCGAGGCGATCGCCACGGCGATGCGCTTATGGTTGTCGTTGGTGTTGTATTTGAGTTCGGCGGTCAGCGGATGATCCGGACCGAAACCGGCCTCCTTCAGCAGCTTCTTGGCTTCTTCGACCTTGTCCTTATAGGGAAGATCCTTCCAGGAAACGTAGGCCGGTTCGCCGTAGTTTGCCGTGCCCGGCGGGACCCACGAATAGGCCGGCAGTTCGCCGGTGCCGAGAATTTGCGGCCCGATGACTTCGCGGTTGATCGCCATGGAAAGGGCCTGGCGCACGCGCTTGTCGGCGAAGGGCGGCTTGCTCGAATTGATGACGTAATAATAGAGGCCGGAGAAGGGGGCCACATGCGCCTGGCCCGGCAGGTTCTTCTTCATCCACTCGTACTGGTCGGTGGGGAAATCGGTGAGGATGTCGAATTCGCCAGCACGGTAACGTTTCAGTGCCGCTTCCTGATCCTCAAGCACGAAGAACTTGGCGCCGTCGATCTTCAGGTCTTTGGCGCCGTACCACTGGTCGTTCTTAACTGTCGTGACATGCGAGCCCGGAACCCATTCGACCGGCTTGTAAGGGCCGTTGGTGACGATGTTGCCGATCTTGACCCAATCCTGGCCTTTCGCCTCGACGACGTGCTTGGGCAGCGGATAGGCGGTGTAATGCATCAGCGCATTTAGGAAATAAGGGGTCGGGTTCTCAAGGGTGATTTCAAGCGTCTTGTCGTCGATCGCCTTGACGCCGAGCTGGTTGAGATCGGTGATTTCGCCCTTGTTGATCTTTTCGGCATTCTTGATGGTGAACTGCAGATAGGCGTAATCGGCGGCGTTCTTCGGGTCGACGAGGCGCTGGAAGGCGAAGACGAAGTCTCCTGCCGTTACCGGCTGGCCATCGGACCACTTGATGCCGTCGCGAAGCTTGAAGGTATAGATCTTGCCATCAGGGGAAATCGTCCAGCTTTCTGCTTGGCCGGGGACCGGATTGTCCTTGGCGTCTTCAGTGACGAGACCTTCGAAAATGTCGCCGGCGATACGGTTCTCCCAGTCGCCGGAAAGCTTCTGCGGATCGAGCGATTGCGGGTCGCCACCATTGTGAATGTTGAGCGTGGCCGCATGCGCCGAAAACGCCAGCAATGTGCCAAGCATTGCGGAGGCGAGAAATTTTTTCGTGAACTGGTTCATCGTGGGTCCACCTTTCTAGGCTTTGCGCCTTTATTAGACATCTGTTCCCGACATTTGACCTCTTACGTGCAGGTCAGTGCGCACCTTATCGCAAAGGAATCGCGTTGCAACCCCAAATCCGGAGGCTGGAAACGGGTTGTGGACAAGCCTATATACGTCTCCCCCTTGTTGGATCGCGACGACACATTGCGACATTTCCAGCACATCCATAACGGCCTCACATGTTGTCTTTTGTTTCGTCCGCTTTAGTGTGGCGGGCGCTAACAAGGCAGGAGATGGAGCCGATGGCATTGCAGGCAGGCGGGAATGCGGACTGGTGGCGCGGCGCGGTGATCTATCAGGTCTATCCGCGCTCGTTTCAGGACACCAACAGCGACGGGCTCGGCGACCTCAAGGGGATCACCCGCCGGCTGCCGCATATCGCCAGTCTCGGGGTCGACGCAATCTGGCTTTCGCCCTTCTTCAAATCGCCGATGGCCGACATGGGCTATGACGTTTCCGATTATTGCGATGTCGACCCGATCTTCGGAACGCTTGCCGATTTCGACGAGATGATGGCCGAGGCGCATCGGCGCGGCATCAAGGTCGTCATCGACCAGGTGATCTCGCATACATCAGACCGGCATCCTTGGTTCGTCGAGAGCCGGACGAGCCGGACCAATCCCAAGGCGGACTGGTATGTCTGGGCCGACCCGAAGCCGGATGGCACGGCGCCGAACAACTGGCTGTCGATCTTCGGCGGGCCGGGCTGGGAGTGGGACGGCGTGCGCAGGCAATATTACCAGCACAATTTTCTCACCTCTCAGCCGGATCTCAATTTCCACAGCAGGCAAGTGCAGGACGCGGTGCTGGAGACGGTGAAATTCTGGCTCGATCGCGGCGTCGACGGCTTTCGGCTGGATACGGTCAACTATTATTTCTGCGACAAGCAGCTCAGAAGCAATCCGCCGCACGAGCCCGATGAGGATGACGCAGGCCTCGATGCGCCCGACAGCAATCCCTACGGCATGCAGAACCACCTCTATGACAAGACGCAGCCTGAGAATGTCGATTTCCTCAAGCGCTTCCGGGTGCTGCTCGACCAGTATGAGGATCGCACGACCGTTGGGGAAGTCGGTGACGGGGCGCGTTCGCTGAAGACGGTGGCGGCCTATACGAGCGGCGGCGACAAGCTGCACATGTGCTACACATTCGATCTGCTGGGGCCGGAGTTCAGCGCCGAGCATATTCGCGGCTGCGTCGAGGCTTTTCAGAAGTCGGTGACCGACGGCTGGGTCTGCTGGGCTTTTTCCAATCACGACGTCATGCGCCATGTCAGCCGGTTCGCGCTGACGGCGGAGGAGCGGCCCGCCATCGCCAAGCTGGCGATCTCCGTGCTTGCTGCGCTGCGCGGCTCGATCTGCCTTTATCAGGGCGAGGAGCTTGGCCTGCCGGAGGCTGAGCTCGCCTTCGAGGATCTGCGCGATCCCTACGGCATCCGCTTCTGGCCGGCCTTCAAGGGCCGCGACGGATGCCGCACGCCGATGCCCTGGGAAGCCGGGAAGGCGCATGCGGGCTTCACCTCTGCCGAAAAGAGCTGGCTGCCGGTGCCTTATGAGCAGGCGGCCCTTTCCGTCGATACGCAGGAGGCACGCGACGGCTCTGTGCTCAATCACTATCGCAGGACGCTCGCCTTCCGAAAAAACCACCCGGCGTTGATCGACGGCGACATGACCTTCATTGGCACCAACGAGGACCTGCTCGCCTTCACCCGCGAGAAGGGCGGAGAAAAGCTGCTCTTCGTTTTCAACCTCGCTCGCAAGCCGGCGGAATTCCGCCTGCCGGAGGGCATGGTGCTCGCGGAACCGCTCGCCATGCCGGGGTTTAAGGCAGTGGCTGGCGCGGGCTCGGTGAAACTTGCGGCGCTGGATGGATTCTGTGCACGGGTTTGACGGTCTCGCTATCGCTGCGGAGGTAATAATTTTGACAGTATGTATTTTTTAAATTACAATTGATATGTTCGTTCTGAAGCAGACGGGCACTTTCCAGAAGTGGCACAAAAGATTGAAGGATGGAAAGGCGAAGGCAATGATCGCCCTGCGCCTCCAGCGTCTTGCGATCGGGCATGCCGGTGATGCAGCACCGGTTGGCGAAGGGGTGAGTGAACTGCGCATTCACTACGGGCCGGGCTATCGGATCTATTACCGCAAGCGGGGAGAGACCATCATTGTCCTTCTCTGCGAAGGCGACAAGAGCACGCAGGAAGCGGATATAAGAACGGCAAAGAGAATTGCCAATGGAATGGAGCGACGATAATGGCTGAACAGATCTTCGACTTCGATCCGGCTGAGTTGCTCGACTCCGACGAAGCCATCAAAACTTTTATTACCGAAGCGCTGCAGACCGGTGACGCGAAATTCATCGCGTCGGCTCTTGGCGTCGTTGCGCGCGCCAAGGGCATGAGCAAAATCGCCAGGGAAACCGGTCTTGCGCGCGAGCATCTCTATAAGGCGCTGAGCGAGAACGGAAATCCTACCCTTGAAACGACACTGGCCGTGATGAAGGCGATCGGGCTAGAACTGACGACGAGGCATCACGCGGTTTGAGTACATATAAGCGCTCTCACCAAATCTCGTGGGCCAATCAGTTGCATCGCCCAATCAGCGCGAACTTGTCCACATCGACCATGCCGCGGTCGGATATCTTCAGGTGTGGGATGACCGGCAGTGGCAGGAAGGCCAACTGGAG
The DNA here is from genome assembly GCF_002211295.1 of Rhizobium sp. N122. Taxonomy (NCBI): domain Bacteria; kingdom Pseudomonadati; phylum Pseudomonadota; class Alphaproteobacteria; order Hyphomicrobiales; family Rhizobiaceae; genus Rhizobium; species Rhizobium sp. N122. The sequence continues at coordinate 17,280 of NZ_LOKU01000003.1, forward strand.
GAAGGGTTCTTCCAGCGTGGCGCCGAGTGCGAAGGCGGCCTTGCGCAGATGGTGCAGCGTATCGCGGACCGTCTCGTAGGGCTCGAGACTCATCAGGCCAGCGATGGGCAGGGCGATTTCGCCGGTGACCTTGCCGTCCTCGACGACGACAAAGCCGCCCTTGATCTCGCCGAGGCGGTTTGCGGCGCGCGCCATGTCGTCCTCGTCGACTCCGACGACGCAAATATTGTGGCTGTCATGGCCGACGGTGGAGGCGATCGCGCCCTTCTTCAGGCCGAAGCCCTGGACGAATCCGTTGGCGTGGTTGCCGTTCTTGCCGTGGCGCTCGATGACGGCGACCTTGATGATGTCGTTGGCAAGATCGACCGCCGTCTCGTTGCCTTTCACGGGCAGCCGGTAGCGGCGATGTTCGGTGATGATCTTGCCGGGCATGACGCCGATGACCGATGTCTCGCCCTCCCTGGCCGGCACGCCGAAATGGGCCGCGTTAACCGGTCGGGCCTTGACGCTGTCAAGGCCGATCGGAGCGATCGGCTTGCGCGTGGAAAAGAGCGCGTCGGTGACGCGGCGGCCAGCGGAGAAGACCATGTCGGCGCGGCAGCTTTCCAGACTGTCGAGAACCACGAGATCGGCGCGCCAGCCCGGCGCCACCAGGCCGCGGTCCCGGAGGCCGAAGGCGCGGGCAGCCGAAATCGAGGCGGCGCGGTAGATCGCCAAGGGCTCGACGCCGCTTGCGATCGCCGTGCGGATCATGTGATCGAGATGGCCCTGTTCGGCGATGTCGAGCGGATTGCGGTCGTCAGTGCAGAGTGCGAGATAAGGTGATAGCCGCTCGGTGATAATGGGCATCAGCGCGGCAAGATCCTTGGACACCGAGCCCTCGCGGACCAGGATATGCATGCCCTTGCGGATCTTTTCCAGCGCCTCGGTGGCGCTCGTGCATTCGTGCTCGGTGCGGATGCCGGCTGCGAGGTAGCCGTTGAGGTCGTTGCCGGAAAGCAGCGGCGCGTGACCGTCGATATGGCCGCCCTGGAAGGCGTCGAGCTTGGCCATGCAGACGGGATCCTTGTGGATCACGCCGGGGAAATTCATGAACTCGGCAAGGCCGATGACCTTCGGATGGTGGCGGAAGGGCAGGAGGCGCTCGATCGGCAGATCGGCGCCGGAGGTTTCGAGATGCGTTGCCGGAACGCAGGAGGAGAGCTGGACGCGGATGTCCATGATTGTCTCGAGCGCGGATTGGAGAAAGAATTCGATGCCGGCGGCTCCCAGCACATTGGCAATTTCGTGCGGATCGCAGATCGCCGTGGTGACGCCGTAGGGCAGAACGCAGCGGTCGAATTCATGCGGCGTGACGAGCGAGGATTCAATGTGCAGATGCGTATCGATGAAGCCGGGAACGACTGTTTTTCCCGATATGTCGATCTCGGTTTCGCCCTGATAATTGCCACAGGTGCCGACAACGCGATCGCCGCCGATGGCGATGTCGGAGCGGACGAGTTCGCCGGTGACGAGGTCGAAGAAACGGCCGCCCTTCAGCACGATATCGGCCGGCACGCGGCCGACACCCTGGTCGATGAGACGTTCGAGTTTGCTGATCATGGCATCGCTCACATTACAACCGATTCCGAAGTTATAACCGATCTATCGTCACAAGCGAGGGGCGCAAAACGAAACCGGGCGCCACAGAGGCGCCCGGTCGATGGTGACCAGCGATGGCTTACTCAGCGGAAACGATCTTGCCGTCTTCCCACTTGTAGAGCGAGAAGCTCTGCGAGGTCAGGTCGCCGGTTTCGCCGTAGGTGACCTTGCCGATGGCGGTCGGGATCTCCTTGCCGTCTTTCAGCGCCGCCGCGACGGCTTCCGCATCCTCGGCGCTGCCGGCCTTCTCGATGCCGGCTTTCAGCACTTCGACGGCGGCATAGGCGTTGAGCGTGAAGGCCTCGGCCGGGATGTTCTTGGCAGCGAGCGCATCGGCGGCAGCCTTGGAATCCGGGTTCTTGGTGGCGTCGGACGCGTTGGTGAACAGCGTGCCTGCTGCCGCATCCGTACCGATCGCCCAGAATTCGGTATTGGAGAGACCGTCGCCGCCGATGATCGTTGCGTTAGCAGCGAGATCATGCAACTGCCGGGCGAGCAGGCCGCCTTCCGGGTGATAGCCGCCGAAATAGACGACGTCGACCTTTTCGGATTTAACACGGGTGGTCAGCGCGCTGAAATCCTTGTCGCCTGGGGTGATCGCGTCGTTGACGACTTCGGTGATGCCGCCGGCGTTCAGCGTCGCCTTGAAGGCGTCGGCGAGGCCTTTGCCGTAGGCACCCTTGTCGTTGACGATGGCGACGCGCTTGTCCTTGAAATTCTTCAGCACGTATTTGGCGGCGACTTCGGCCTGCTGATCGTCGCGGCCGCAGGTGCGCAGCACGTTGGTGAGACCGCGCTTGGTGAGGTCGGGCGCCGTCGCGGTCGGGGTGACCATCAGCACGCCGTTTTCAGCCAGCACGTCCGAAACCGGAATGGCAACACCAGAGGTCACCGGCCCGACGACGAAGCGAATGCCGTCGCCGACGACCTTGTTGGCGGCGGAAACGCCCTGCTTCGGTTCGCCGGCATCGTCTGCCAGCTCGAGAACCACCTTCTCGCCGAGAATGCCGCCCTTCTTGTTGATCTCGTCGACGGCGGTCTGAGCGCCGTTCTTCACCTGATCGCCATAGGCGGCGACGGGGCCGGTCAGCGGCGCAATCAGGCCGATGGTGATATCGGCATGAGCAAGCGGCGCAAAGGCAAGCGACGCAACGAGTGTCGCCGTCAATGTCTTGAGGGTCATTGTCTGTCTCCTTGGGTGGGGTCCTTCGACCCGCGATGAAGTGCCGCGCCGGTTTTTCCGATCATTCAACGGCCCTTTGGGCCGTGCCAAGGACGATCGACAAGGGCGCGATCAGTGAGCCTGCCGGCCATATTTGACTCGGGAAGGCTCATGGCGAGATTTCTAGGAATTTTGACGGGATTGCGCAAGTTCATAACAAAACGGAGGAAAATCGGATCGATCCGGCCGGAAAGTCGCTTGAAGGCGATCGTTTTCTTCGTTTTTCGGTGATTTCTCATAAGGAACGTCGCAAAGGGCAGGCCGCCGCCCAAACCACCTCCGTATGGTTGTCTTTGTCTTTCGCATTAACCGTTAGTTTGGCCAATGGCAGTAGTATCCCGCGATACCCAGAATACGCAGCATTGAAAAAGAGACCCATACAAATAATTAGATAGACATATCGGGAATAGAGACTGGATGCTCAAGCGTATCGACGCCAGCCAGGTGCGTATCGGAATGTTTGTAGAGGCCGTCGAGGGCCTATGGCAGGATCCGCTTTTGTCCAAGCGCAGATTCTCCCTGCGGCGCGAGGCCGATGCCGCAAAAATTCGCACATGCGGCACCGCCATCGTGGTGATCAACACCAGCAAAGGGCTCGATACCGGCCGCCTGCCGGGCCGTGACATCGAGATCGATATCCAGGCCGCGCGCGAGACCGTCCAGAAATCTGTTCAGGTGCTGGAAGAGGCTTTCGCGAGGCTGCGGAATGGCGATGCGATCAGCGTCGCGCATGTAGCGCCGGTGATTTCTTCCGTCTCCAAGTCGATGGAGGACAATCCCTCGGTTTTCCTGAACGTCACGCGTTTGAAATCAAAAGACGAAGTGACCTTCCTCCATTCCATTTCGGTTAGCGCGCTGATGATCCTGTTCAGCCGCCATCTCGCACTCGACGAGCCTACGGTGCAGATGCTCGGCACCGCCGGGTTGCTGCACGATGTCGGCAAGCTTGAAATTCCGCTTGAGGTGCTCAACAAGGCCGGGCCTCTGGAAAAGGATGAGATCAGCCTGATCCGTGGCCATCCGGAGAAGGGGCACGCATTCCTGTCGCGGCAGGAGGGCATGTCGGAGATTGTTCTCGATGTCTGCCTCAATCACCATGAGCGCATCGACGGCAAGGGCTATCCGCGCAGGCTGTCCGGCAGAGAGTTGAGCCTGCACGCGCGCATTGCCACGATCTGCGATGTCTATGACGCGATCACCTCGGTGCGATCATATAAGGCGGCATGGAGCGCGAGCGACGCACTGAAATGGATGTTCGGGAATGAAGGGCACTTCGACCGCCGGCTCCTGAAAAAATTCGCCCTCTGCCTTTCCGTTGCCTCCGTCACCTGAGGTCGATTTCTCGCGGCAACAAAAAGGCCTGCGTGGGCTTGCACCCGCCGCAGGCCATGATGGGGAAGCTTAAGAACTTTCTCAGATGTTGTTCTGCAGGATGGTCCGCAGCTTGCCGAAGAGTTCGTCGATATGGTGCTTCTCGATGATCAGCGGCGGCGAGAGCGCGATGATATCGCCGGTGGTGCGGATCAGCAGGCCGCTTTCATAGGCTTTCAGGAAGGCGGTGAAGGCGCGCTTGGTCGGTTCGCCGGCGATCGGATCGAGTTCGATCGCGCCGATCAGGCCGGTATTCCTGATGTCGATGACATTGGGGCAGTCCTTCAGCGAATGCAGCGCGTCGGCCCAGTAGTCGGAAAGCTCGGCGGCGCGCGTCAGCAGCCCTTCTTCCTTGTAGGTATCGAGCGTGGCGAGGGCGGCGGCAGAGGCGATCGGATTGCCGGAATAGGTGTAGCCGTGGAAGAATTCGATCATGTGCTCCGGGCCGTTCATGAAGGCATCATGGATCTCGGAGGTGACGAAGACGGCGCCCATCGGAATGACGCCGTTGGTCAGTCCCTTGGCGGCAGTGATCATGTCGGGCTTGACGTCGTAATATTGCGCGGCGAAGGGGGCGCCGAGGCGGCCGAAGCCGGTGATGACCTCGTCGAAGATCAGCAGGATGCCGTGCTTGGTGCAGATCTCGCGCAGCTTTTGCAGGTATCCCTTCGGCGGGATGAGCACGCCGGTGGAGCCGGCCACCGGTTCGACGATGACGGCCGCCACCGTCGAGGCGTCGTGCAGGGTGACGATGCGCTCGAGTTCGCTGGCGATGTCGCCGCCATGCTCGGGCTCGCCGCGGGTGAAGTTGTTCTTGCCGGGCTGGTGGGTGTGCGGCATGTGATCGACGCCAGTCAGCAGCGTGCCGAACATCTTGCGGTTGGTGACGATGCCGCCGACGGAGATGCCGCCGAAATTGACGCCATGATAGCCGCGCTCGCGGCCGATCAAGCGGAAGCGTGAACCATTGCCCTTCACGCGGTGATAGGCGAGCGCCACTTTGAGTGCCGTCTCGACGGATTCGGATCCGGAATTGGTGTAGAGAACGTGGTTCAGGCCTTCCGGCGCAATGTCGACCAGACGGTTCGCCAGTTCGAAGGCCTTGGGGTGGCCGAGCTGGAAGGCTGGGGCGTAATCGAGTTCGCCGGCCTGTTCGCGGATCGCCTCGGTGATCTTCGGGCGGCAGTGGCCGGCATTGACGCACCAGAGGCCGGCCGTGCCGTCCAGCACCTGGCGGCCGTCATGGGTCGTATAATACATGTCCTTGGCGCCGACGAACATGCGCGGCTCCTTCTTGAACTGGCGATTTGCCGTAAACGGCATCCAGAAGGCGCGAAGATCGTTCGGTGCGTTGAGGCGATTGGACATGCTGTTCTCCTGGCCGTTGACGGCCCTTTCCCGGGGCTTCACGCCCATATTTTGACTGCCCGGTCAAATTATCAGGGCTTCTTGAAGCGTCAACGGCAAAAAGCCCGGGAGCTGTTCTTGACAGGAAGGCTTGAGTTTTGACCGGCTCGACCCGGGGATAGGTACAGCAAAAAAGGCACGACCGGCAAATCACAAGGTTTGCCGGTCGTGCCATAAGGTTCAGGTGCTGAAATATCGTTACCGCGCTTCCGGGAACATCCCCTTGCGGCACGGCATAGGCCGACATTCATGTCAGCGCTATCATCATGCGGCGGATCTGTTCCGGTTCTGCACGAGGTAAATGTCTTCGAGCGTTGCCAGGATCTTCATCACCGGCTCGGAGGTGCTGGAATAGTAGATGGTCTGTGCATCCCGGCGGGTCTTCACCAGCTTCTGTGCGCGCAGTTTCGACAGGTGCTGAGACAGTGCCGACTGGCTGAGGCCGACCTGCGTTGCAAGCACGCCGACGGCCACTTCGCCCTTCACGAGGCTGCACAGGATCAGCAATCTCTTGGGATTGGCCATGGCCGATAATAAAGCTGCGGCCACATTGGTGTGATCGGCCAAATCAGTGGTTTCCATATTGTTATCTTCCTAATGCGAAACGTACATCATGCGTGTTGGCACAGGCCGCCAGCCGGATTTCGACCGACGCCTAAAAACTAGCAATTGAGGTCGAAGATTGTATATACCTAAATTTAAGGTATCGAGTATGCTATTTTAGATATGTTTGAACAAATGTGATCGGCCTCCTCAGCGAGGGTTTCGAATTCATATCGCATCAGAAAATCGCCGGAAATCATATCAAAACCTGAGGGATCGATACCACAAATGCGCCAGGACGCCGGTTTCGGCGCCTTTAGCCTGGCGGCGAGGGTCTCTGCTACATCGGGGTGGCGTGCTACTAAATCTCGCACTGTTTCTGCCGCGCCGGCGGCAATCTCCTCATTCGCGGCCGACTGGATGATGAGATCGTTCCCAGCGAGCTGGTAAGCGCGGCCGAAGCCGCCATTGAGGCTGGCCTGCTCCGGCTTGAGGCGGAAGAAGAGGAAATCGGGAAAGTCGATATAGAGCTTTGCCTTGCTGTGGCGAGCGAGAAAACGCGTGCGCAGACGCTCGTGGAAGGCGTTGCCGCGCTCGACGGGTTCCGCCAGGCATTGGGTCGTCAGGCGAGGGTGGGCGAGCGGATCGCCCTTGCCGGGCTCGCCGGTCAGCAGCGAGGCACGCGCGTCATGGCCGAGCGCTTTGGTATGGGCCGAGAGTTTCGAAACGAGAATGACGGGGGTGCCGTCAATATCGGTCGCGACGAGCACGAGGCTGGCGAAGGGGAAGCCGGTCTCGGGGTCGAGAACGGCAATCGCCGCGTGCCGCGCGGAGCGCAGCAGCACGCGGGCGAGTTTGCGGGCGTCGTCGTCGGTTTCGCGTATGGGCGAGGGCTGATCCTTCATATCCGCTTTGTGGCAAAGCGGGCTGAAAACATCAAGCGTCCTGCTTGCGGCGATGGCGGGTCAGGCCTGCGACGATATCCTGGGCCGAGATGGTACCGACGATCGTGCCGTTCTCGACGATGCCGATGCTGCCCGGCTGGCGGGCAAGGGCATCGAGGATATCGACGAGCGGGGTCTCGGCGCGGGCCGTGGCGCTGACGCTCATGCCGGCGGCTGTCTGACCGAGTCCGGGCTGCATCACGTCGGCCGCGGTCAGCATGCTGATCGGGTTGAGATGCTGCACGAAATCAGCGACATACTGGTCGGCGGGGTTCTTGACGATGTCATGCGGCGTTCCACACTGGATGATGCGGCCGCCCTCCATGATGGCGATGCGGTTGCCGATGCGGAAGGCCTCGTCGAGATCGTGGCTAACGAAGAGGATGGTCTTCTTCAGCCGCCGCTGGAACTCCAGAAGTTCGTCCTGCAGGCGGGTGCGGATCAAAGGGTCGAGCGCCGAGAACGGCTCGTCCATCAGCAGGATCGGCGCGCCGGTGGCAAAGGCGCGGGCAAGCCCGACGCGCTGCTGCATCCCGCCCGAGAGTTCGTTGACCTTGCGGTCGGCCCATTTCGACAGGTTGACGAGTTCGAGCTGCTCGCCGATGCGGACCTTGCGCTCCGCCTCCGGCATGCCGGCGAGCTCGAGGCCAAAGCCGACATTCTCGGCGACGGTGCGCCAGGGCAGGAGGGCGAACTGCTGGAACACCATGGAGACGGTGTGGGTGCGCAGTTCCCGCAGGGCCTTGGCATTGCATTTGTAGGGGTTGACGGAGCCGGTCGTTGTGGAGACCGCGACATCGCCGCGCACCACGGGAGCAAGCCCGTTGACGGCGCGCAGCAGCGTCGACTTGCCTGAGCCGGATAGGCCCATCAGCACCAGGATCTCGCCTTCCTCGATGGTCAGCGAGGCATTGGCGACGCCGAGCACCAGGCCGGTGGCGGCACCGATTTCGTCCCGCGTTTTGCCCTGGTCGGCCATGGCAAGGGCGGCCTGCGGCCGATCGCCGAAGATGATGCTGACATTCTTGAAATCTATCGCTGTCATGCGCCGTCTCCTTCGTCCCCTGCGCGGAATATGCGGTCGAGAATGATCGCCAGGATGACGATGCAGAAGCCGGCGTCGAAGCCTTTCGCGATATTGACGGTGTTCAGCGCGCGCACGACCGGCACGCCGAGCCCGGGAGCGCCGACGAGGGCGGCAATAACCACCATCGACAGCGACAGCATGATGGTCTGGGTCAGGCCCGCCATGATCTGCGGCGCGGCGAAGGGAAGTTCGACCTTGCGCAGCACCTGCATCGGCCGGGCGCCGAAGGCGACGGCGGCTTCAACCAGCGACGGCGGCGTCGAGATGATGCCGAGGCGCGTCAGCCGGATGGGGGCGGGGATCGCGAAGATGACGGTGGCAATCAGGCCCGGCACCATGCCGAGGCCGAACAGGATGAGCGCCGGGATCAGATAGACGAATGTCGGGATGGTCTGCATGAGATCGAGCACCGGGCGCATTGCGGCATAGACCCAGGGACGGCGGGCGGCGGCGATGCCGAGCGGAATGCCGATCACCATACAGACGAAGGTGGCGGCCAGCACGAGGGCGAGCGTCTCCGTCGTCTCCTTCCAATAGTCCTGGTTCACGATGAGCAGCAGCCCAAGACAGGTGAAGAGGGCGATCGCAATCGACCGGCGCAGCCAGAAGGCGATGGCGGTGATGGCAGCGATGACGATCAGCGGGTGAGGCTTCTGCAGCACGAAAAGCAGGCCGTCTATGGCGCTGGACAGGAGGAAGGCGAGCTGGTCGAAGAACCATGCGCCGTTCGAGGTCAGCCAGTCGACGAAGGCTTTGGCCCCTAAGCCGATGGGAATTTTAAATTCGGTGATCCAATTCAAGGGAGCGCCTATCCAAAAAAAATCAACAATCGGACAAAAATGAAACGGGGCGGCGAGCCGCCCCGTTCATATCATCAAAGGCCGAGGCCGGTCTTGGCGGCCGCCAGCGCGTCGCCCTTGCCGTCGCGGGTCTTGACGCCTGCGAGCCAGGGCTCGAGCGCAGAAGGGTTTGCCTTCAGCCATTCGGTCGCCGCCGCTTCCGGCTCCTTGCCGTCGTCGAGGATCTTGCCCATGATCTGGTTCTCCATGTCGAGGGAGAACGTCAGGTTCTTCAGCATCGCGCCGACATTCGGGCATTCGCCGAGATAACCGGCGCGGACATTGGTATAGACCTTGGCGCCGCCGAAATCAGGACCGAAGACGTCGTCGCCGCCTGTGAGGTAGGTCAGCTTGAAGTTGGTGTTCATCGGATGGGGTTCCCAGCCGAGGAAGACGACGGGCTTACCTGCCTTTTCGGCGCGGGCGACCTGGGCGAGCATGCCCTGTTCGGAGGATTCGACGACCTCCATGTCCTTCATGCCGAAGGTGTTCTTTTCGATCAGGTCCATGACCAGGCGGTTGCCGTCATTGCCGGGCTCGATGCCGTAGATCTTGCCGTCGAGATCGTCCTTGTGGGCGGCGATGTCCTTGAAGTCCTTGATGCCGAGTTCAGCGCCCTTGGCGTTGGTGGCGAGCGTATACTTGGCGCCGACGAGGTTGGGGCCGAAGGATTCGACCGACTTGTCGTCGAGATAGGGGCGGACGTCCTTTTCCTGCGTCGGCATCCAGTTGCCGAGGAAGATGTCGATGTCCTTGTTCTTCAGCGAGGTATAGGTGACCGGCACCGAGAGAACTTTGATGTCGGTCTGGTAGCCGATGCTCTTCAGGACGACGGCTGCGGTGGCGGTGGTGGCGGTAATATCCGTCCAGCCGACATCCGAGAAGTGGACGGTAGAGCAGCTGTCGGGATCGGCGGCGAAGGCGGTGGTCGCAACGGAGAGGGCGGCGACGGCAGTTGCGGTAACGAGTTTGAACGTGCTTGTTGTTTTCATTTTAGACTCCCAGTCTTTAAGTTCCCAAGCCAACCACCAATAGCCGAGTTTGACAAGCGACCTCAGTGCGTTTGCGTCGTATCGACCCATGCGATTGCGACGTCGGCGGATTTTTCGCGGCACCTGATTTTGAGGCGGCTCGGCGGTTTTCGGGCTGGAATTCCTGTGGTTATCGCCCATAGGGGGCTTTTCTTTGCCATTCTGAGCTTTCAATAACCGATCAAGGAGAGATCGGATGGCAAAACTCTATTTCAACTACTCGACGATGAACGCCGGCAAGTCGACGATGCTGCTGCAGGCCTCCTATAATTACCAGGAGCGCGGCATGCGCACGGTGCAACTGATCGCTGCCTTCGACGAGCGCACCGGCCGGGGCGTCATCGGCTCGCGGATCGGGCTGGAGGCGAGCGCCATTCCCTTCGAGCCGCACGAGGACCTGTTCCGGCTGATTGCGACGCTGAGTGGAGAAGGAGCGCCGATTGCCTGTGTCTTCGTCGACGAGGCGCATTTCATGACGCCTGCCCATGTCTGGGAGCTTGCCCGCGTCGTCGACAGGCTCGGCATTCCGGTGATGGTCTACGGCCTTCGAACCGATTTCCAGGGCAAATTGTTTCCGGCCTCGCAGGAACTGCTGGCGATCGCCGACGAAATGCGTGAGGTGCGGACGATTTGCCATTGCGGACGCAAGGCGACGATGGTGGTGCGGCTGGACGCGGAAGGCAAAGTGCTGCACGAAGGCGCGCAGATCGATGTCGGCGGCAATGAGAAATATGTCTCGCTCTGCCGCAGGCATTGGGACGAAGCGATGAACGGGGCCTGGATCGCCGAGCCGGCCTGAAGCCGCGATGCCGCCTGTTTTTAGCGGCGCAAGCGACCTGCTTTCCATTTTACGCAATTCCGAGCGGAAAACCGCTTCACACTTTTCGGCATCATGCTTTAGCTTGGGCAATACGAGATTCCCTGGAGAGGCCTGTGCGCAAACCTCCGCCATTCCAAAGCCAATACGAAGCTGCCGGCAGCCTTGCCGAGAGGGTTGCGGCAGACGGAGCCTATTGCGTGGCCGCGATCAGCGCCTTCAGCAGCGATGACGCACGGTCGGCCGACGAGGTTTTCCTCGAGCAGAATGCCCGTTTCCAGGCCCATATCGCCGATGCTGCAGCACTCGACGCCCTGCAGGCCGAGCTGGTCTTTTCCCTCGACCGGCTGACGGCCGAGGTTTCCGCCGATCTCGACAGCTTCCGGGGGCTGACGCTGCGCGAGAAGATGGCCGGCTGGACGTCGCGCCAGCGGATGTGGCGTATGTATACCGAGCGCGTGCGCGAGGCCCCGGTCATCGAGCGGCTGCTCGACCTTCTGTCGAAATCGGATGCGCTCGCCAGGCTGATCGGCGGCCAGCGCGCTGCGATCATCGAGCGGCACAGGGTCGCCGAACGCGGTCTCGTCGACATCGTCGAGCAACGGCGCCGGCTGGTCGATTCCATCGATATCGCCCGCCTCAAAATGAAGGAGCTCAACGCCAAGGCGCTGACGACGCAGGGCCGTATCGGCGTCTACGGCAACAGGGCGCATTGGGAGCAGATGGAGGCGGAGCGGCGGGCGCTGAAGGCGCAAGCCGAGCAGATTTCCGCCGGAGAGCACGAGATGCGCGACGACAGCCAGCGGCGCGAGCGTTTCATCGGTCTGTTCCAGAGCTTTGTCGATTCGCTGAACGGGCGGATCGCCGCCTGCAATGTGCTGCTGCGCAAATTGATGATCGACGTTGAGGAGCGGCTGATCATCTACCAGGCGCAGGTCGATACCGACAGGCCGGGGATGAAGATGCGCATCAAGCCGGAACTCTTTCCCGATATTGCCGCGCCGATCGGGCTGTTCGACAAGGGCATGCTGGTCGCCCAGGATCTGGAGCGGCGCAAGAGCCGCGCCGATCTGGACTTTACCAGCAGGTTTCCGACCTATGCCGAAGCTTCGCCGGAGACATCGGGAGCGCCTCTGATCGACACGGCGCGCAGGTCCTTCCGTATCAGCTTGTCTTTCTTGCGTTCCTGACCTGCGGGGCCTGGTTCGCGATGCGCGGCGATGCCTTCGATCCGAAAAATCGAAGGGCTCGTGTTGTGCTCTGCTCGTCGAGCGCATATGTGGGTATTCAATGTCCCACTGCAGAATTCCTTAAATCGGAATCGATTTAAGGAATTCTGCAGTAATTGAAAGTGTTACAGCGCCCTTAGCGCGTCTGAAAAGACGCGCGGCGCTGTAGTATTTGCCTCGCCTGACAGGAGACGACGATGCTTGACCGGATAGCCGGTTTTTTCAGGCTGATCGGCCGGACGATCGGTCGCTGGGCCCGCCTGTTTTCCGCCTGGGCCTTCTGGCCCTTTCTTGCCGCGCATGGCTGGTATCAGCGCCGGAGCTGGATGATCCGACTGCCGGTCATCGCGCTCGTGGCGCTCTTCGTCGTGCTCTACGGCTATTTCTTCTGGCAGACGCAGGTCTGGTCGAATTTCAACACCGCCTTTGTCGACCAATACCGGCTTTCCGAGCGCAAGGTTGCCGCCGGCCAGGAAGTACCGGTCGCCGAGGGAAGCAACGCTACGGCGGCCAAGACCTGCCAGCGTTCGGCGATCGTCGACGTGACGGCTGACCTGACCGACTTCAACGTCAACCAGAACGCATGGATATCCTCCATGCTGCTCTATAAAATGGGCTTTTTCGGCATCGACTGGGATCACACGCCCTTCCTCGACAACAAGGCGTCGTTCCAGCGCGGCATCAACCAGGCGATCCGGCGGACGTCGGCGGAGCTAGTCGATACGCTGGGGCGCGTGCGCGGCACCTCTGGTATCAACAACGATCTGCAAAGTGCCCGCGGCAACCTGCAGTTCGACGAACACAGCTGGTATTTCGGGCTCAATCCCTTCGGGCCGAAGACGCCGACGCCGTCCTATTACCGCGCGGCGATCGGCAGCCTGCGCAAGTTCAACACCGATCTTTCCGCGTGCAATGTCATTTTCGACGGCCGCGCCGACAACCTCATGCAGTTCATCGACCGGATTGCCAATGATCTCGGCGGCACGTCCGACATGCTCGCCGAGCGCTCGGAAAATCACAATCGCGGCTGGTTCGATACGCGTGCCGATGACCGGTTCTGGTTCGCCTACGGCCAGCTCTACGCCTATTACGCCATCCTTGCCGCCGCGCAGGCGGATTTCTCGCAGGTGGTGCAGGAGCGCAATCTCGGCGCTGTCTGGGGCAGCACGATGCGGCAGTTCCAAGCGGCACTGCGCATCCAGCCGGCGATCATCTCGAACGGACGCGAGGACGGCTGGATCATGCCGAGCCATCTCGCCACCATGGGCTTCTATATTCTCAGGGTGCGCTCGAATATTGTGGAGATCCGCTCGGTGCTCGACCGCTAAAGCGCGTCGCGATCTTTCAGATTCGCTCCTCGCGCTTTAGCTCTTTTTTTGCGCGCGCATGTCGTTGCCGCAAACCGCTGCACACTTGTGCGTGACATGTTTTAGACCCCGTGGAGTCAGCGGGGTCTCGTATCGTCCTCGAAGCCGACGATGCGCAGTTTCTCGACGAACTCATAGGTCACGCCGACGATGCCGCCGCCGCTTTCACCGTCCCGGAAGCGGCCGACGCTGCGCACCAGCTTGTGGCCGCCAAGCCGGTTGTCGACGCGGTATACGAAATGGAAGCCGACGCCGTGAAGGCTCGCCTCTTCGAAGGTCTGGGCGACCAGGCCGCGGTCATCCTCGTGGATGCGCGACATCAACTCGGTCAGATTGACGGGACCGACGCTGTAGGGGAGGTCGAAGATCGTGTGCACATCCTCGCTTGCAAAGAAATGTCCCGTCTCGATGTCGATCCGCCAGAAGCCGAAAAGGCGATAGGCCGCAAGCATCTGGACGATTTCCGCATCGGTGATGCCAATGTGGGTGCGGGATTGCTCCACCTTGTCAATCAGGGGCTGTTCGAAGCGAAGAGACACGTTTCCCCCAGATCACGGGTCCCCCAGATCACGGGACGACGTCCTGACTCTCTTCCGATACTCAGTTGATCAGCTTCAATCGAATGGCCTTGGCGACCAGCTGGGTGCGGTTGACGCAATCGAGTTTTTTGATCGCATTCGTCATATAGGCATTCACCGTATGGTCCGAGAGCGCCAGGATCTGTCCGATTTCGATCGAGGTCTTGCCTTGGGCAGTCCAGCGCACAACTTCCAGCTCTCTGGTCGATAGCACGTTATGCGCGCATTCCTCATTCCGCTTGACTGCATTGTATGCATCGAGCGCATGCAGAATGATCATCGCCAGTTCGTTGACCTCGCTCTGGCTGAGCGCGGCGCGCTCGCCGCAGAACCAGAAGACCAGGCGCTGGCCGTTGGCGGTAATGGTCGGCATGGCAACACCCGCCGGGATGGCATGGCGCAGCATCAGTGCACGCAGTTCGGCCGGGAAGGCCTGACCATTGACGGCGTCGTTGAGGTGCCAGGCCGGCGGGACGGCGGATTCCCGCAGCCGTAAGCCAAAAGGACAGCCGCGCATCATGTGGGCGCGGTCGAACTCCCTGATATAGGCGGCCGGAAGCGAACTTTCGATCAGCAGGGGTTTCAACAGGAGGTCTTCCGGGGATGGGGCGTGCATCAGCGTCGCATGCGACAATCCGAAAGCGGCAGAGACCCTGCCGAGCGCTTGGGCAAACAGGCTGCGCGTTCGGGCAGCGGCAAGTTCTGCCGAAAGCAATGACTGTCTTTCAGAGGTGGTCATGTAAGACATTTATACGCCCCCGGCAGTCCCAATGTTAACGCTATCAAACACGGAAAGGCGGCCGGATGCTAGTCCCAATTGGCTTAACCTCGGCCGATTTACTCATATTGTGTAAAATTATTGACGGGAGATCGCGCTTTAGTTGAGTATCGACTTACGGATATAGCGTTTTGGTATCTTCGATTTTCCTCATGCGCATAGTCATGGGTGTCGCGCGGTGATGCAGGGAGAGAATCATCTTGGAAAGAGCTGGCGCAACAAGTGTCGAAAACCGGCTTGCTGGCGATCAATGCAATTGCTAAGCGTCGTGCCATGTATAATTGAGGCAATTTAATCGTGCGCTCTGCGATTTCTTTTTTCATGAAATCCCTGTTTGCCCTATTACTTTCTTTATTATTCCTGACCCTGCCGATCGGAGCGGCAACCTCGCAGGCCGGCGGGCAGAAAAAGCAGGCGGGGCAGCCGCCGATGCGCTTCATCCTCGTGCGCAGTCTGCTGTGCATGGAAGATTGTCCGGAATGGATATCGGGGGAGGGACGGATAACCTCCGATACACCGGCTCAGCTCCGAAAAATTCTGAAGAAGATCGGCGACCGGAAATTGCCGATTGTCTTGCTTTCGGAGGGTGGCGAAGTCGACGCGGCCTATGCAATGGGCCGAATGATCCGCAAGGCCGGACTGGAAACAGCGGTCGGCGGCACCCGGTTGAAGGATTGCCCGGCGGAAGACATGCGTTGCGATGCTGCCGTCGCAAAGGACGGGGCCTCGCTTGGTGACACCTATTCCTATGGTGCATACTGCTTTTCCGCTTGTCCGCTGGTGTTCGCCGGCGGAACCGTGCGTGCGGCGCCGCAATGGGCGTTCATCGGCGTCCACCAGATCACCACCATCTATAGCAAGGTGCGCGTTTCCTACCGCATAGAATACAAGATCGTGAACGGCAAGAAGACGGAAATCTCCCGCAAGGAGGTTGGACGCAAGTCAGCGGGACAAAGCAGTTCGACTAAATTGGGAAAGAAGGCAGCCGCTGCGCTCACAGCCTATCTAAAAGAAATGGGCGTCAGCGCCGATCTGATCGGTGTGATGATGAGTGCCACGCCTGACAAAATCAACGTCGTACCGCCCGAAGACGCCCTTCGAATGGGTCTCGCAACCGACGTGCTGGCGTATAATGAATGGCCCGGCATGCCGCTTTGCGCGTTGGATGCGGCGGCTGAGGCTGTTTGTCACCGCCGTCCGGCGGCCGAAGCGCCCGCGCAGGACGCGGCAGCGGTCGCCAGCCAGACTCCGCCGGAAAGTCGGCCAATGGATTTTCTGCTGATGTATGACGGCAATTGCCAGGACGAGTGCACGCAGTGGATTTCTGCGGAAGGACACATCACGCCGGAGACCCCGGCTCGGCTGAAGGCGATCTTGAAAACGCTTGGCGAAAGAAAGCTGCCGGTCGTTCTTCAGTCCAATGGCGGGGACACGGATGCAGCTTTCGCGATGGGGCGTATGATCCGGGCTGCTGGCCTGGAGACCTCGATTGGCAGAACGCGGTTGCCGAACTGTCCGACGCTGGATCCGCGTTGCAAGGCGAGCATGGCCAAAAGCGGGCCGACCAAGGGCGAGGTCTCCGCTGGCGGTGCATACTGCCTTTCGACCTGTACTCTCGTCTTGATGAGCGGAACGCCACGCCTTGCCGGATATTCCGATATCGGCCTCGTCAGACCCACGACGGCTAAAGAGACGAAATTTTTCGCCTATGTCGACGAGATGGGAGTCAATGCCGGGACATTCGAGACGATGATGCGTGCGGCATCGATCGAGCAAAAGACCATACCTCGTGCTCAGGCGCTCGAGCTCGGCATCATCAATGGTATCATCCCTTATGGTGACGAACCCGGTTCTCGCCTGTGCGGACCCGACGCCAAGGAAAGTCTCCGGTGCCCGAAAAAAGCTAAGGCAGGGATCGCTCCTACTGCCGCTTCGCTAAATTGATATCAGCATGCGGAGGAGAGCAATTCGGCGGTCCCGCTTTCGAGGCGCCGCTTTTCCATTCTCTAACTCTTATCCTTCAAGTCATTCTTCGACGTCGCGCTCATCAGCTTTTCCAGGAAGCCGAGCATGACGGCGGAGGCGACGAAGGCGAGGTGCATGAAGGTCAGCCACATGATCTTGCCGTCCGCATATTTGTCGGCGTTGAGGAAGACCTGCAGCAAGTGGATGGAGGAGATGGCGACGATCGAGGAGGCGACCTTGATTTTCAGGCTGCCTGAATCCAGCTTGCCGAGGAAGGAGACTTCGTTGTCGGCTTCGCTGGCTTCATCGAAGCGGCTGACGAAATTTTCATAACCCGAGATCATCACCATGACGATCAGGCTCGCGACGAGGGCCGCATCGATCAGGCTGAGCATGGCAAGGATCATCTCCGCCTCGTCGAGGGCGAAGACGCCGGCGGCGATCTTCAGCAGCTTGTAGCCGAAGGAAACGGCATAGACGGCGAGCGCTGCGACCAGGCCGATATAGAAGGCGACGAGGATCCAGCGGCTCGACAGGATAATGCGTTCGATGATGAGTTCCAGTGCTTTCATATCTTCACTTTCAGAAACCGCGATCGTTGATCGCCACTTAAACGTCGGGCGTGGCGACCGCAAGGCGCAGCGCTATTCACACCTCGTCGATATTTCGCTATCCCGATGAAGAGAGAGCAAACGCCTCCGCGCCTGCGGAAGGCCGGGACGGGGAACATCAATGCCATCGATCAAAACCGATATCGAAATCGCGCGTGCTGCGGCCAAGAAGCCGATCTTCGAAATAGGGGCGAAGCTCGGCATCTCGGTCGAGCATCTCGTTCCCTACGGTCACGACAAGGCAAAGGTCAGTGCCGAGTTCATTGCCGGGCAAACGGGCAAGAGGGACGGCAGGCTGATCCTCGTCACCGCGATCAATCCGACGCCGGCGGGCGAGGGCAAGACGACAACCACCGTCGGGCTCGGCGACGGGCTGAACCGAATCGGCAAGAAAGCCATCGTCTGCATCCGCGAGGCTTCTCTCGGCCCCTGCTTCGGCGTCAAGGGCGGTGCGGCCGGTGGCGGTTATGCGCAGGTCGTGCCGATGGAAGACATCAACTTGCATTTCACCGGCGATTTCCATGCGATCACCTCGGCGCACAATCTCTTGGCGGCGATGATCGACAATCACATCTACTGGGGCAACGAAGAGAATATCGACATTCGCCGCATCACCTGGCGGCGGGTCATGGATATGAACGACCGGGCGCTCAGGAGCATGGTGTCCTCGCTCGGCGGTGTGGCCAACGGTTTCCCGCGCCAGGGCGGGTTCGACATCACCGTCGCCTCCGAGGTGATGGCGATCCTCTGCCTTGCCACCGATCTCAAGGATCTGGAGCGGCGGCTCGGCGATATCATCGTCGGCTATCGCTTCGACAGGACGCCGGTGCATGCGCGCGACCTCAAAGCCGACGGCGCCATGGCAGTGCTCCTGAAAGATGCGATGCAGCCGAATCTCGTGCAGACGCTGGAGAATAACCCGGCCTTCGTGCATGGCGGTCCTTTCGCCAACATCGCCCATGGCTGCAATTCGGTGACGGCGACGAAGACGGCGCTGAAGCTTGGTGACTATGTGGTGACGGAAGCGGGTTTCGGGGCCGATCTCGGCGCCGAGAAATTCTTCGACATCAAGTGCCGCAAGGCCGGGCTGAAGCCGGATGCAGCGGTCATCGTCGCAACCGTCCGGGCGCTGAAGATGAATGGCGGTGTGAAGAAGGAAGATCTCGGCACGGAGGATGTCGCGGCGCTGAAGAAGGGCTGTGCCAATCTTGGCCGCCACGTCGCCAATGTGCGCCGGTTCGGGGTGCCGGTCGTGGTGGCGATCAACCATTTCGTCTCCGATACCGACGCCGAGATCGCGGCGGTGAAGGAATTCGTCTCCCGGCTCGGTGCCGAGGCGATCCTCTGCCGCCACTGGGCGCTGGGTTCGGCCGGCATCGAGGAACTGGCGCACAAGGTGGTGGAACTGGCCGAATCCGGTCAGGCGAAATTCCAGCCGCTTTATGGCGACGACATTTCGCTGTTCGAGAAGATCGAAATCGTTGCCTCGAAGATCTACCATGCCGGCGAGGTGACGGCCGACAAGGCGGTGCGCGACCAGTTGCAGACATGGGAGGAGCAGGGCTATGGCAAGCTGCCGGTCTGCATGGCGAAGACGCAATATTCCTTCTCCACCGATCCGAACCTGCGCGGTGCGCCGGAAGGCCACATCGTCACCGTGCGCGAGGTGCGGCTTTCGGCGGGAGCTGGCTTCGTCGTCGCCATCACCGGCGAGATCATGACAATGCCCGGCCTGCCGAAATCGCCGTCGGCGGAGCGGATTTTCCTGAACGACCAGGGTTACATCGAAGGCTTGTTCTGAGCCGGCGACGGTTTGCCAAAGCGCTCGAGCAGGCGGCGCTCGCGGCGCTTTTCAAAGTCCGGATCGATGAACAGCCAGATGAAAAGGCTTTGCGGCGCCCCGAGAAACAGCATTCCGATGGCAAAGCCCCAATGCAATTCACCGGTAAAGATAAAGCCGACAGCGACGATCAGGAGAACCGCGAAGACGTTCGCTATGATCTTCATTTGCCGCTGATCCCTCCACCCATTTGCAGCTTCTATCTGGTTATTTCGCTGCACGATTCAAGCGAGGATCGCAGCCGCTGAATGATCAGTGGCAATAGCGATAGCCACCCTTTCTCTCGATCACGTCGAGGTGAAAATGGGTTTCGTGAGCGGCGTCGCTTTCCGGGTCGAGGACGGTGGTGAAAAAGAGGCAGCCGGCGGCGCTGACGGTGCGCTGGAAGGCGCCGGTCAGCGTCGGGTCCTCGCGGCGGGAGCGGACGGCGACATCTTCGCCTTTCTCGAAATGGAAGCTTGCAATATCGATGGCATTGCCGCGGGCATGTTCAGAGATCTTGCCGGTTCCGGCGCCGTTGCGCAGGCGGCACATATAGGACGTTGCCTGGTTGACAGTCGTGAGGCGGCCCTGCTCCGGCAGGGCGGCGGTGGCTGCCGGAATAACACTCTCTTTCATCCAGCGGGCAAGGGCGAGTGCGGCCGGGCAGCGGATCGTCGCCTCCGGCTTCAGCGTGATGCCGGGCAGGGCTTCGGAAACGACGATCGGCTTGTCGATGCCGCAGCCGTTGCCGTCGTCGATACGCGGCGCGTCCTTGAAGACGACGCCCAAGGCTTTGAGCGCGGCGGTGCATTCGGCGTGCTTGGCATCGCTTTCGGGTTCGATCGTCAGGTGCTGCTCTTCGAGTGTCTGTTCGGCAGGCGGCTTGTTGTCTTCCGCCGGCGGCTGTGGGCCTTTGCCCGGCGGCAGCGGCGGGCCCTGCATCGGTTCTGCCGGCGCGGGCTTTATCGGTTCGGGCTTTGGCCGTTCGGGTTTTGCCGGTTCGGTTTGGGGCGCCGACGGCTGGTCGGGCGCCGGTGTCTCCGGCTCCTTCACATCAGGCTTTGGCTGAGGTGCGGGCACATCATCCGGTGCCGGCGGTTCGGCCTTATCGCGCAGCGGGGTGGGGCTGGTCGTATCGCTGGTATCCGGTCGAGGTTGGGGTAAGGGGCCGTGCGGGGGCAGGCGGGCACCGGCAAGAAAGGTGGCTGCGGCCAGAAGGATCGCCAGTATCGAAAGTTTTCTCAACGCATCCGTTTCCGTCATGTCGATCGCGTAGGGGTAACGCATTATGGCGGTTTTCGTTGCAATTGCGCAACGCAAGGGAGGATCGTTAAAACTTGATAATAATATTCAACATAACTTTCCAAGTTATGTTGACAAAACCTCTCATGTTTTTTATGCGGCGAAAAGAAGGCGGAATTTTGCATCGTCTTCATCCGCAAAAGCCCAGCCAGCCCCTCGAGCGTTCGACGCGCCACGACCAGCCAGCCCGGTAATCATCATGAGAGGGTAGGTTATGATCGTCCGGTATTGGCGCTCGGTGCTATTGGTCTGCACGGCAGCCGCAGTTGTTCTTCCAGTTTCGCAGTCTTTCGCGCAGAGCGCTCCGGCAACCACGCCGCAAGCGACGACGGATGACAGCACCGTTCTGCAGAAGATCGTCGTCAAGGGCAAACGCGTGGCGCCGGGCAGCGTCGCCGATACGCCGCTTGCGACGGAGATCACCCAGAAGCAATTGGAAGAGAAGCAGGTCACCAATTACGACGATATCGGCCGCAGCGTCGATGCGGGCGTGAACTATTCGCGCGGCGACGCAGGCTTCAACCTGCGCGGCCTTTCCGGTGCTCGCATCCTGACCACCATCGACGGAATTCCGATCCCTTATATTTCGAACAGCTCGCGCCAGGGCGCTTTTGCGCCTGCCAACGCCAATGGCGGCGGCGACACCTTCGATTTCGATTCGCTGTCTTCGCTCGATATCGTGCGCGGCGCAGATTCGAGCAAGGGCGGTTCCGGCATGCTCGGCGGCGCCATCGTTCTCAATACGCTGGAGCCGGAGGATCTCATTCTTGAAGGCCGGGACTGGGGTGCGATCGTCAAGTCGACCTATGACAGCGAAGACAGGAGCCTTTCCGGCTCGGCTGCCGCCGCCAAGAAGATCGGCGGCACGTCGATCCTGTTCCAGGGCGGCTACCGCAAAGGCCATGAACGCGACAATATGGGCGATAACGACAGCTATGGTCGTTTCCGTACCGAGGCGAATCCGGCTGACTTCGATCAGAACAACCTGCTCTTCAAGCTGCGCCAGGACCTGGAAGGCGGTCATCGCATCGGCCTGACGGCGGAACGGTTCCGCCGCGATCTCAAGACCGACCTGAGAGAGCTGCAGGGAACCGGACGCCCCTACATGATCGACAATTATGACGGCCGCGAACTGCGCGATCGCGATCGTGTATCGCTCGATTATGACTATGAAGCGCAGTCTTCAGATACGTTCTTCAGCAGTGCGCGCGCCACGCTTTATTGGCTGGATTTGAAGAAGGAAGCCGGCAGCAGGGGCCGCACGACCGCCAATGTCGCCTATGGCCGTAACAACGAGGTCGAAAACGAAACCTGGGGCTTCAGCGGCGCCGCGACGAAGGATTTCGAATATTCCGGTCTCAACCACTCTGTTCGCGTCGGCCTCGACGTCGGCGTCTCCAGCTGGAGCCAATATAGCTGGGCTCTTTGCCCCACGTCGACCACTTGCCCGTCGCTGAACAACCAGGCCGAAGTTCCCAATGTGGACAGCCAGACTCTTGGTCTTATTGTCGAAGATAAGATCGAAATCGGCAACACCGGCTTCGCGCTGACACCCGGCTTCCGCTTCGACTGGTTCAACTACGATCCTTCGACCGGCGGCGGTTTTGCCAATAATACCGGCCTTACGCGTTTCGGTGGTCTTCGCGACCGGACGGAAGCCGCCCTGTCGCCGAAGATCCTTGCGACATACGACCTGACGCCTGATGTAGAGCTCTACATGCAGTTGTCCGTCGGCTTCCGCGCGCCCACCGTGGACGAGCTCTACAGCCGTTTCTACAACCCCACGGGTCGCTACGCCCAGCTCGGCAATCCCGATCTGGAACCGGAAATCGGCCGCGGCATCGAAGTCGGCGCCAATTTTGACACGGGTGATGTTGCCGGAAGGGTCGCGCTTTTCCACACCCGCTACCAGAACTTCATCCAGACGGTGACGAGCGTCGACGCGACCGGATTCACGGAGTTCAATTACACGAACGTGGCAGCAGCCACGATCTCGGGTATTGAAGCCAGCGCCGTCAAGACCTTCAACAACGGCATCAATCTGCATGCCTCGCTTGCCTATGCCTATGGCAGGAACGAGGAAACTACCCAGCGGCTGCGATCGGTGGCGCCGTTCAAGGCGATCGTCGGTGGCGGCTGGAGCAACGAGACCTTCGGCTTCGACCTTTCCTCGACGCTTTCGGCCGGCATGCTGACCGACCACCTCAATACGCCCGTCACCAACACCGCCGACACCACATTCGATGCGCCAGGCTACGGTGTCGTCGATCTGACGGCATGGTGGACGCCGGAGCAGATGAAGGGTCTGCGCATCCAGGGGGGTGTCTACAACATCTTCGATCAGGAGCATTACAACGCGCTCGCCGTGCGCGAGGTCAACCTGAGCTCGGCGACGGCATCGCAGCCGCAGGAGTGGTATTCCGAGCCGGGCCGTACCTTCAAGGTCTCGCTCACCAAGACATTCTGATTGCGGATTACGCGTTCAAGATTGGGGGCAGGGGCGGCTTTCGGGCTGCCCCTTTCATTCGCGCAATCGCCTCTTGCGCGGCGGCTGATCTCAGGCTAACAATTTTCCCATGATCAAGTCCTTGAACATTGCTGTTTGGTGGTGGGCTCGCTAAGGCGGCCTCGACCAATCGTGTCCAAAGACGACGACGAGTGAGCCGCCCGAAACTTCGAGGCGGCTTTTTTATTTATCGCCGCCTGTCGTCCGGGCCCCGATAACGGAGTGGAACAATGGTAACGATCCTGCGGGATGATGGTGCGGAAATCTACGAGACCAAGGGCGGCATATCCGTCACGCGGCAGCGGCGGGCGATCCCTTACAGCGATGCTGTCTCTTCCTATATCGACAAGCTCGACGAGCGCCGCGGTGCGGTGTTCTCGTCGAACTACGAATATCCGGGCCGTTACACACGCTGGGACACCGCCGTCGTCGATCCGCCGCTCGGCATCTCTTCCTTCGGGCGCGATGTCTGGATCGAAGCCTATAACGAACGCGGCGAAGTGCTGCTCGGCTTCGTGACCGAGCGGCTGAAAACGGTGCCCGACCTCGTGCTCGGCGCTTCCTCCGCCCGGCGGCTCGACCTCTCGGTCAAGGCACCGGACCGGGTGTTTACCGAGGAAGAGCGCTCGAAGATGCCGACGGTCTTTACCGTGCTGCGCGCCGTCACCGACCTCTTCTATTCGCAGGCGGATGCGAGCCTCGGTCTCTACGGCGCCTTCGGCTACGACATCGCCTTCCAGTTCGACGCGATCGAGCTGAAGCTGACGCGGCCCTCCGATCAGCGCGACATGGTGCTCTACCTGCCCGATGAGATCCTCGTCGTCGACAACTACGCCGCCAAGGCCTGGATCGACCGTTACGATTTCGAGAAAGGCGGGGTGACGACGGAAGGGAAGGCTCAAGACATCGCGCCGGAGCCGTTCAAGCACACGGATGCCATTCCGCCGAAAAGCGATCACCGGCCGGGCGAATATGCCGAGCTAGTCGTCAAGGCGAAGGAAAGCTTCCGCAAGGGCGACCTCTTCGAAGTCGTGCCAGGGCAGAAATTCATGGAGCGCTGCGACAGCAAGCCTTCCGACATTTCCAGGCGGCTGAAGGCGATCAATCCGTCGCCCTATTCCTTCTTCATCAATCTCGGTCATCAGGAATATCTGGTCGGAGCCTCGCCCGAAATGTTCGTGCGCGTCTCCGGCCGGCGCATCGAGACCTGCCCGATTTCAGGCACGATCAAGCGCGGCGACGACCCGATCGCCGACAGCGAGCAGATCCTGAAGCTTTTGAATTCGAAGAAGGACGAATCCGAGCTGACCATGTGTTCCGATGTCGACCGCAACGATAAGAGCCGCGTCTGCGAGCCTGGCTCGGTCAAGGTGATCGGCCGCCGGCAGATCGAGATGTATTCGCGCCTTATTCATACCGTCGACCATATCGAGGGCAGGCTGCGCGACGACATGGACGCCTTTGACGGTTTCCTCAGCCACGCCTGGGCCGTCACCGTCACCGGCGCCCCGAAGCTCTGGGCAATGCGCTTCATCGAGAGCCGTGAAAAGAGCCCGCGCGCATGGTATGGTGGGGCGATCGGCATGGTCGGCTTCAACGGCGACATGAACACCGGCCTGACGCTGCGCACCGTGCGCATCAAGGACGGTATCGCCGAGGTGCGCGCCGGCGCGACCCTGCTCAACGATTCCGACCCGCACGAAGAAGAAGCCGAAACAGAACTGAAGGCCTCTGCCATGCTTTCCGCCATCCGAGACGCCAAGACCGGCAATTCCGGCAAGATCCAGCGCGACGTCGCAAGCGTCGGCAAGGGCGTCAACATCCTTCTCGTCGACCATGAGGACAGTTTCGTCCACACGCTCGCCAACTATTTCCGCCAGACGGGGGCAACGGTTTCGACTGTGCGCACGCCGGTGCCGGAGGAAATTTTCGACCGGCTGAACCCGGACCTGGTCGTGCTGTCGCCGGGGCCCGGAACGCCGAAGGATTTCGACTGCAAGGCGACGATCAAGAAGGCGCGGGCGCGCAACCTGCCGATCTTCGGCGTCTGCCTCGGCCTGCAGGCGCTCGCCGAAGCCTATGGCGGGGAACTGCGTCATCTGGCGCTGCCGATGCATGGCAAGCCCTCGCGCATCCGCGTGCTGGAGCCGGGCATCGTCTTCTCCGGTCTTGCTAAGGAAGTGACGGTCGGCCGCTACCACTCGATCTTTGCCGATCCCTCCACGCTGCCGCGTGAGTTCATCATCACGGCGGAAAGCGAAGACGGCACGATCATGGGCATCGAACACGCCAAGGAGCCGATCGCCGCGGTGCAGTTCCACCCGGAATCGATCATGACGCTCGGCGGCGATGCCGGCATGCGGATGATCGAAAATGTCGTGGCGCATCTGGCGCGCAAGGTGAAGACGAAAGCTGCCTGAGTGCAATGCCATCTCGCTCTTCCTGCTTGCGGGAAAAGCGAGGCGGGCATTCCGATCGGGCGGAGAAACGCGGACAGGCACGGCAGAGCCTGGTTGACTTCTTGCGACAAATCAGAACATTTCAGGAACGATCAATTGGAGCCCGTCGCCGTGGCCAATGCTGAAAAGTTCATCATTCTCCCCTACCGCAAGAACCGCGGCAATCTCGTGCCCGGCGAAATGCGCCAGGCTTCCAACTCCGTCAGCGCCGAAAAGATCGCCTCGGCGATGGCAGGGCGTTTCGTCGGCGTGGCAGCCTATGCGGTGATCGTCGACGAGGAAACCGGCGACATGTCTTCACCGCGACTGCTGGCGCGATATGGCGAGATTGCCGATCTCAACGCTGCCTGAGGTCCCGTTTTCACCATGGAGACGTCGCTATACCTGCCGGTCAAAGCCTTCCTGGAGGCCGCCGGTTATGTCGTGAAGGGTGAGGTCGGAAAATGCGATCTCGTCGGCTTGAGCGATGGTGAGCCACCGGTCGTGGTGGTCTGCGAATTGAAACTCTCCTTCAATCTCGAGCTCGTTCTCCAGGCAGTCGACCGTGCGGCGATGAGCGATGAAGTCTGGATCGCGGCACGCGTTTCGGCCAAGGGACGCGGGCGAGAGGCCGACAGGCGCTACCGCGACCTCTGCCGGCGGCTCGGCATCGGCATGCTCGGCGTCTCCGACGGCGGGGAGGTCAGCATCATCGTCAGTTCGATCTCGCCAATGCCCCGGACAAACCCGAAGCGGCGCTCGCGCCTCGTCAGTGAGCACCAGCGCCGCCGTGGCGATCCCGCCGTCGGTGGCGGTTCGCGCGCCCCGATCATGACCGCCTATCGTCAGCAGGCGCTGCTCTGCGCCTCGGCACTCGAGCAGGGCCTGAAGCGGCCGCGGGACATGAAGGCGCTTGCGGCCAATGCCGGAGCGATCCTGCGCGACAATGTCTATGGATGGTTCGAGCGTATAGAAAAGGGCATCTACGCCCTGACGCCGGCAGGGCAGGCCGCGCTGTTGCGCTGGCCGCAGCCTGTCCTTTCCGACCCGGCTCCTTGAACCGGTCTTGATCGAGAAGCCGCCGTCTGTGAACAAGGTTTCATTCCCTTTGACAAATCCTCCTTCATCACCCATATCACCTTCAACTGAACCGCCTTCGCGATAGCCGCGTGGGCGGTTTTGCGTTTCAATGGCTTAAGAGCTGCAATTCATTCGCAACCGCAGGGGGACGATATGAGTGACAACGGCGACCTTACGGTTCGGACGCTGGCGATGTGGGGGATTCCGCTGTCGCTCGGCGTCATGGGCCTGAAGATGGTGGCCTGGTGGGTCACCGGTTCGGTGGCACTTCTGTCGGACGGGCTCGAATCGACGGTCAACGTCGTTGCCGCTTTCATCGCCTTTTTCGTCATCCGCTATGCGCAGAAGCCGGCCGATCACGACCATCCTTTCGGCCATCACAAGGCGGAATATCTGTCCGCCGTCACCGAGGGCGTGCTGATCGTCGTCGCCGCACTTCTGATCGTCAACGAGGCCGTCGGCTACCTCGCCGAGCCGCGCATGCTGGATGCGCCCGTGCTCGGCCTCGCGATCAATGTCGCGGCCGGCGTCATCAATGCGGTCTGGGCGCGGCTGTTGATCCGGACCGGGCGCAAACACCGCTCGGCGGCGCTTGCCGCCGACGGGCAGCATATCATGTCCGATGTGGTGACCTCCGCCGGCGTGCTCGTCGGCCTGCTGCTGGCGCTGGCGACCGGTTATGCGATCTTCGACCCGGTGCTTGCCATTCTCGTTGCCGTCAACATCCTTTATCAGGGCTGGAAAGTGATCTCGCAATCGATCGGCGGGCTGATGGACCAGGCCGTCTATCCGCTGGAGGAAGAGGCGATCAAGCAGGCGATTGCCACCCATGCAGCGGGTTCGATCGGTGTGCACGACCTGAAGACCAGGCGGGCCGGCGCTGTCACCTTCATCGATTTTCATATGGTGGTGCCCGGCACTATGTCCGTGCGGCAGGCGCATGATATATGCGACCGCCTTGAGGATGCCATCAGTGCGGTGCATGAGGGCGCCAAAATTGCCATTCACGTGGAGCCGGAGGGTGAAAAGGCCCATGGCATCCGCGTCAAAGTCGTCAAGGAGGCATGATGCCGAATACCGATACCTCCAGCCTGTCGATGCTGGGCCAGCAGACCGAAACCGCACAATCGCCGGAGGTGGCGGTGCTTGAAAAGGTGCCGTCCAACCATGCCGGCACCGACTATGTCGTGCGTTTCACCGCGCCGGAATTCACCTCGCTCTGCCCCATGACCGGGCAGCCGGATTTTGCTCATATCGTCATCGATTACATTCCGGGCGAATGGCTGGTGGAATCGAAATCGCTGAAGCTCTTCCTGCATTCCTTCCGCAATCACGGCGCTTTCCATGAGGATTGCTCGATCTACATCGCCAAGCGCATCGTCGAGCTGCTCGATCCCAAGTGGCTCAGGATCGGCGCCTACTGGTATCCGCGCGGCGGCATTCCGATCGACGTGTTCTGGCAGACGGGCAAGCCGCCGGAAGGCGTCTGGCTGCCGGAACAGGGCGTTGCCACCTATCGCGGACGTGGGTGAGCCGCGGTCGGGCGCAGCCCGAGCAATCGATCCAGTGAATCGATTGCAGCGGTGAACGCCCTGAGCCCAAGCGAAGGGCCGGGATACGGTGCGGCAATCGAATACCAATTGCCACCCATCCTTGTCGGTTAAACCTCACACATCCGTAACGTCGCCGGACGAGTCATCACTGTAATCGTCGCCGTCGTCGTAATCGGCCTGCTGTACATTGGCATTGTCGTCATCGGCAGCGTTGTCGGACGCCTGACGGGTGTCGTCGTTGCCGTAATAATTGTTGATGACGGTTTCCTCGGTGGGGGCGCTGGCGTTGCCGAAGGGGCTGGCGCCGAAGGGCGAGCCCCAGCCGAGCGAGGACATGTGGTTGCCGAAGATGCCGCTCAGCGAGTTGGCAAGCAGCATGCCGCCGGCAACGCCGGCTGCCGTGCCGAGCGCGCCGCGCAGGAAGCTGCCGCCGGCCGATGGCGCATAGGCCTGCTGGCTCCAGGGGCCGGTCGGCTGCTGCTGCGGCTGGCGGCCATCGCGGTCGTAACCGCGGGAATCGTCATAGGCGCGGGATTGCTGCCCCCAAGGACCGGGATTGGACGGGACGGGTGCGGGCTGCTGCGTCTGGGTGTTGCCGAAGATCGAGCTCAAAAAGCCGCCGCCTTGTTCGGCCTGCCGGTGTTCGCTCGCGCCGGCTTCCAGCTGGCGGACATGCTCCTCGAGTTCCTTGATATGGTTGGCGGCGGCTTCCAGCCCCTTTTCCTGAACGATGACGGCCTGGGCGAGGTAATATGTGGCGGAGGGTTGCTCGCGCGTCGCCTGGTCGATCAGGGCCTCGGCGTCGCGGTCGCGCGGCTGGGCCGCTGCGGTGCGCACGCGGTCGAAGAGGGCGGTCAGCAATTGGCGTTCTTCGGGTGACATGTCCTGCCTCCTGTTGGTCCGGAGCGCTGCCGTGTCCGACCGGACGCGTAAAGCCCGCTCCATGATTTTTCGGTGCAGCTATCGCTGCGTGAGGTTGAGGTAGGAACCGATTCAGGCTTTTCAAAGCCTTTCACCGTTACATTTCAGTAAGGCTTGCAGAACGGCGCGCGGCTTCTTAAGGATATCTCCATCGCTTCGGTGCCTTGTGTTTTTCCCGCATTGTTTTAGGCATTGAGTCGCACTATGTGCGGGGAAGCCGAATTCATCTCCAAGAGGTTCGAATGAACGACGAAGACCAGGACGACAAGACGAAGGAACTGCCGCTCGGCAAGGAAACGGAGGCGAATCTTTTCAAGTCGCGTTCGATCTTCATCTACGGACCGATCAATCAGGAATTGGCGCAGAAGGTCTGCTCGCAGCTCGTGGCGCTTGCCGCGGCCAGCGACGAGGACATCCGCATCTATGTGAATTCGCCCGGCGGCCACGTCGAATCCGGCGATTCCATCCATGACATGATCAAGTTCATCAAGCCGAAGGTCTGGATGATTGGCACGGGCTGGGTCGCCTCCGCCGGTGCGCTGATCTATGTCGCCGCTCCGAAGGAGCAGCGCCTGTGCCTGCCGAACACCCGCTTCCTGCTGCACCAACCCTCGGGCGGCACGCGCGGCATGGCATCCGACATCGAGATCCAGGCACGCGAGATCATCAAGATGAACGAGCGCCTGAACAAGATCATGGCGGCGGCCACCGGCCAGCCGCTCGAAAAGATCGCCAGGGATACGGATCGCGACTACTGGCTGTCGGCGGAAGAGGCGAGGGACTATGGCCTCGTCTCGCGGATCGTGACGTCGCAGGCCGATATCTGAGTTTTCTCGGCCAAAAACCGTCGGAGCGCCCTTGCCTGTGGATATCAGGCGAGGGCGTTTTGGTTAGGCCGGCAAGGGGAGGCCGGCATTGAGATGCAGGACCTGAACGGAAAGGGCTGAATTCGGACTTGCGCCTGCGGCAACCGTCATGCTCCATGCGCCATTCCCGCAGATCGCGAGTCCCGCCATGCTCAAAGATTTTTCCGTCCAGGCCCTGTTCATGGGGCTGCTGACCGCCTTCGTCGGTTCCGCCAGCTCGTTTGCCGTCGTGCTGCACGGGCTTGAGGCGATCGGTGCTACGGATGCGCAGGCGGCGTCTGGGCTGATGGCATTATCGATCTCCATGGGCGTCTGCGCGATCGTGCTCTGTGCCATCACGCGATTGCCGATCAGCATCGCCTGGTCGACGCCGGGTGCTGCACTGCTGGCCAGCACCGGGCCGATCGAAGGCGGCTTCAATGCGGCGGTCGGGGCCTTCCTGATCTGTGCCGCGCTGATTATCGTCGCGGGGCTGTTCAAGCCGCTCGGCCGGGCGGTCGCTGCCATTCCCGCACCGCTTGCCAATGCGATGCTGTCAGGCGTGCTGATCGGCCTCTGCTTCGCGCCGGTAAAGGCGATCGGCTTCAATCCGCTCCTCGGCCTGCCGATCGTCATCGCCTGGATTGTCGTCGGCGCCTTCAAGCGCCTCTGGGCGGTGCCGGCGGCGCTCGCAGCCTTCGTGCTGGTGCTCGCCTTCGGTGTCGATATTCCCGCTGGCGCCTTCGCCTCGCTCGAACAATCGCTGGTGCCGACCGCGGAAATCGTCCGGCCGGTATTCAATCTTGCCGGCCTCGTCTCGATCGCATTGCCGCTGTTCATCGTGACCATGGCTTCGCAGAACATTCCGGGCATCGCGGTGCTGAAGGTCAATCATTACGATCCGAAGCCAGGTCCACTCTTTGCCGTCACCGGCTTTTTCTCGCTGCTGTCGGCCCCGTTCGGCGGCCATGCGGTCAATTTGGCGGCAATCACCGCGGCGATGTGCGCCGGGCAGGATGCCCACACCGATCCGAAGAGGCGCTATTGGGCAGCGCTGATCGCCGGCATCGGTTATGTCATCCTCGGGCTGCTCGCCGGCGCGGTGACGGCTTTCGTCGCGCTTGCGCCACCGATCCTGATCCAGGCGGTGGCCGGGCTGGCGCTGGTCGGGGCTTTCTCCTCCTCGGCAATGTCGGCCTTCCAGGCGCCGGATTCGCGTGAGGCGGCCGCGATCACCTTCCTCGTCACCGCCTCCGGCGTTTCCTTCGGCGGCATTTCCGGCGCTTTCTGGGGCCTGATCGCCGGCGGGCTGATGTTGGCGCTGTCGCGGCTGGTGAGCGTTTGGAAAGACCGACGCCAGCTGCGGTAGCGGACTGTCGTTGCGGTCGGCGGCCAAAAGCCTGGGCAAGGGCTTGCCAGTTTCGCCGCCCAAGGCTATAAGCGCGGCCATGAAGACCACTGGCGCCAAGATTTCCGACACGATTGCACGCGGCCGCATCGCCCTGCGTGACAATACGCGCGCCCTGACCTCGCTTCTTCTCCTCGGCCTTACGCGCGGTTGCCGGGTCCTTTGAGGAGCGCCCGGCGGCCGAAAGCCCGCACGGCCATCGCTCCTCGCGACTCACTTTCAAAATTGACCTAACGACCGACAAGGTCCGCATTTGTTTATCGCCAAGCCTGACATGATCGGCTAAGAGCGGAGCAAATGCCGGGACGAGGAGACGATACGATGAACGCAACGACGCAATTCTCCGAGAGAAAAACGGCCTCCACCAAAGGCATGCCTGACGCTACGGTGAAATACCGGGCCTATCCGCAGGTGAACATTCCCGACCGCACCTGGCCGACGAAAACCATCACCAAGGCGCCGGTCTGGTGCTCGGTCGACCTGCGCGACGGCAACCAGGCGCTGGTCGACCCGATGGGGCACGACCGCAAGGCGCGCATGTTCCAGCTGCTGCTGGAGATGGGCTTCAAGGAAATCGAGATCGGTTTCCCCTCCGCTTCGCAGACCGATTTCGATTTCGCCCGCTGGTGCGTGGAGGAGGGCAACGTGCCCGCCGACGTCTCCCTGCAGGTGCTGGTGCAATGCCGCCCGGAGCTGATTACCCGCACGTTCGAAGCGCTGGAAGGTGCAAACCGGCCGATCGTGCATTTCTACAACTCGACCAGCGAGCTGCAGCGCCGCGTCGTCTTCGCCAAGGATGTGCAGGGCATCAAGCAGATCGCCGTCGATGCCGCCAAGATGATCACCGATATGGCCGCCAAGGCGGGCGGCGGCTACCGTTTCGAATATTCCCCCGAGAGCTTTACCGGTACCGAACTCGAAGTGGCGCTGGAAATCTGCAATGGCGTCATCGAGGTGGTCAAGCCGACGCCCGATAACAAGCTGATCATCAACCTGCCGTCCACCGTCGAGATGGCGACGCCGAACGTCTATGCCGACCAGATCGAGTGGATGTGCCGCAATCTCGACAATCGCGAGAACCTGATCATCTCCCTGCATCCGCATAACGACCGCGGCACCGGCATCGCCGCTGCCGAACTGGCATTGCTGGCAGGCGCCGACCGTGTCGAAGGCACGCTCTTCGGCAATGGCGAGCGCACCGGCAATGTCGACATGGTGACGATGGCGCTGAACATGTTCACGCAAGGCGTCGATCCCGAGATCGACTGCTCCAATATCGAGCGCATCAAGGAAGTGTTCGAATATTCCAACCAGATGGCGATCGGCGAGCGCCATCCTTACGTCGGCGAGCTGGTCTATACGGCCTTCTCGGGTTCGCATCAGGATGCGATCAACAAGGGTATGAAGGCGGCGCAGGTCGCCAACCATCCCGTCTGGGAAGTGCCGTACCTGCCGATCGATCCGCGTGACGTCGGCCGTTCCTACGAGGCGATCATCCGCATCAACTCGCAGTCCGGCAAGGGCGGCATCGCCTATATCCTGCAGCAGGATTACGGGCTGAACCTGCCGCGCAACCTGCAAGTGGAATTCCGCGAGGATATCCAGCGCATTACCGACGTCGAGGGCAAGGAGCTTCCTTCGAAGCGGATTTACGACCGTTTCATCGAGCGCTACGTGACGCAGCCCGAAGGACGCCTCAAGTTTGTCGACCATCACACCTATCCCGATACCGAGCACAAGGGCCAGCGGATCGTGGCGGCCGAGATCACCGACAATGGCGAGATCAAGCGCATCGAAGGGCGCGGCAACGGCCCGATCGACGGCTTCATCAACGCGCTGTCGCATTATCTCGGCATCGAGATGTCGGTCGAGGATTATTCCGAGCATTCGCTGCAGCACGGCTCGAACGCGGCGGCGATCTCCTATGTCGAAACTTCCTATCCCGGCGGCAAACTCTTCGGCGCCGGCATCAATACCAACATCGTCGCTGCATCGCTGGAAGCGATCGTCTCGGCGGCAAACCGCGTGCTCGACGTGAAGGCCGGCAAGGCCTGACCGGGCAAAGGCTCAGGCCGCGATCGTAACGGTAGGGCGCGGCCTGAGGATGTAGTTAGCAATCCTGTCGGCTCATTCCAACAACCGAAGTGTCAGAGGGGCGAAACGTCGCCACGAGTCCGCTTCTCCCCAGCGGGGAGAAGATGCCGGCAGGCAGATGAGGGGGAGCGACGACAGGAGCGAATGCGCTGAGCGCAAGCGAAGGGCAACAATGAATGTTGTGCCGTGTGGCCCCTCATCCGACCTTTCGGGCAACCGACCGGGGTTGAGCCACGGGTCTCAACCCGTCCTTCGGACCCCCGCTGGGGAAGAGGGTAGCAGCGTTATCGTCTCACCAATAATTCGACCTCGGAGGAGCCTGAAAGACGGGCGAGGCTGATGCTGATGGTCGATTTTGCAACGGCGCCGCTTCAACTGCGCTGGCGGTAATCATTCTCCACAGACGACAGCCGGCATCAAATCGCCGTGGCGATCTTCATGGCGAGCTGGCCGAGCGCCGCTTCGGCGGAGGGGCCGGCAAGCACATAGGAGGTGCCGGCATTGTGCCATGTCACCAGGCCGATCTCGTCCTTGATGGTTTCCTTGAAGTCGTCGGTCTCCGGTGGCTGCGCGTCCTTGCGGAAGCAGATGGAGATGACGTCGCCGTCGGCATTGGAATAGACGAGCTGGCCGACAGGGCGGCTGTCGCCGAGGATGACGCGTGCGCCCTGGAAGGTCCAGGCTTCGGCGCTGAGATCAGGCACGCGGAAAGGCACGCCGATGGCTGTCGTCAGCCAGCTGGAGATTTCCTCGGCCTGCGAGGCGGGCACTTCGACGAGATGACGGGGTTGGCGGATCAGCAGGCGCTGATAGGCGGTGACGTCGCCCAGCCAGTCGCTGGTATTGGCCGGCGCCGTCGCGGTAGTCGTGGTGGCGATTTCGTCGGCATCCGGGCTGGTGCCGACGAAATAGCCGATACCGCAGCCGACGGCGAAGAGGATGAGAGCGGCGGCCAGCGCCTGCGGGCCGCTCGGCGCCAGCTTCACCTGCGGGCGCGTGGCGCGCTGGGCGATCGGCGTCTTCGGCGGCTGCGTGCTCTTGATCGAGCGGACGAGGGCGAGCGGCACCGGCTCCTTCAGGATGTCGTCGAGGCGGCGGCGGCCGAAATCGGCGCCGTGGCGAAGTTTCTCGTGCAGCCGGCGCGCATTCTCGTCGGTTGCCAGGCGCTGTTCCAGTTCGTGGCGCTGTTCGGGCGAGACTTCGCCATCGAGAAGGGCGGTGAGCTGGGCTTCGAGCGGCAATTTCCTAAGATCGAGCAATTCAGTACCTGTGGATCGGGTGAGTGCCGGCGAGCCCGGCAAAATGCAGCCTTGCGGTCGCGAGCTGCGAGGCGACATTTGCCACCGGCGTGCCCATGATGTCGGCTGCCTGCTGATAGCTGTGGCCTTCGATGTCGACGAGCAGGAACACGCTGGAAAGACCGTCCGGCATATCGGCGATCATGTGATGGATGGCGTCGGGATCGGGTGCCGTCGAGCGTTCGCGGGCGGCTTCGCGAATATCGGTGACGTTGCCGCGGAGGGAGGCCTTGGGCTTGCGCTTGCGGCTGTCGTCGGTCCATTGCTGGCGGGCAAGCGTGTAAATCCAGCTTTCCAGCCGGCCTTCACCGCTCCATTGATGACCCTTGGCGATGGCGCGCTGACAGACGGCCTGGACGAGTTCATCGGCCAGAGCAGCCTCACCCGCGAGCGTGATCGCGAAGCGGCGAAGGCGGGGCAGAAGGCCGACGAGATCACGCCGGAGATCGATGGTCGTTGCGGGTTGACGCATTGTTTATCCAAGAAGCATTCACAATGGTTTCGCGGACGAAGGGTTCGCCGTCGGGCGCGAAACCGGCTTTATCGAGGCCGACGATGATGCATGTGCTTTATGAAACAAGTCTCCTGCACTTCGCAAGCATCCGGCCGTCTTCATCCCCTTTTCTCTAGGGATTTTCGTATTGTAGACCACAAAACTTGCGTCAATATGTCTTGTAGCCATTCAAGCTTTGCAGCAGAGCACGATAGGCCCATGTGCCTTCGCCGCCGCGATCGCGGATTTCCACGAGCTGGACGCGGGCGCCCTGGATATCTCCCTGCTCCACAAGCGCCATGCCCATATAGGAGCGGGCGAGGATGTAGTTCTCATCCGCCTGCAGCGCCTTGCGGTAGTAGGACATGCCGAGCTCCATGCGGCCGGCCTTGCGGTTGGCGTAGCCGAGGTAGTTCAGGATGCGCGGGTCGTTCTGGTTGCGGGCGAGATTGAGCACGGTGATGGCATTGTCATACTGGCCGGCATAGGCAAACTCGCGGGCGAACTTGTAAAGATCGTCGTCGTTGAAGCTGCTCTTCTTCGGATTGACGCATTCCTTCTTGGCCTTGTCCCAGACCTTGCCGCCGGTGCAGGTCTTGGTCGTTTCGGTCTTCGGCGGCGGATTGGTGTTATCGTTGCTGTCGCCGACCGCGAAAGCGGCCGTGGCAATGCCGAAGGCAAAGCCGGCGGCGAGCGAAAGTCTGGACAGGTGACGGAAAGAAAACGTCATTGGCGGGGCTCCGTTCTGAGGCGATGCTGTTGGCCGGATTGTACGCTTACCGCTAAAAATACCAAGAGGGTAAGCCGCCGCCATGGCAATTGTTGCAACGATGGCCCAACCTTCTCTGAGGTCGCTTCAAGTGCTGGAAGAAAGGAGTCCGGAGCCGGCGCTAACGCGCGAAAATATCAACACTTTCCGCCATCACCGCGTCGCCGGATCGGTTAACGCTGAAGCGCTCGCCGCTGAGTTCCCAGGCGCCGGGAGAGCCGTCGATGGAGAAGAGGTTGTAGGCGGCGGGCGGCTTGATGCTGCCCGGTCCCTGCGAGGCCGAGGCGATGCCGACGACCGGCACCGGCTGCACCTGGCCGCGCAGCCAGTGCAGCGTGTTCAGATGCGTGTGCCCGTGCAGCACAAGTTCGGCGCCGCCGGTCGAAATCACCGCGGCGAAGCGGCGAATGCCGATCATCCGCTTGTAGAAGGTCGTGGCGCCGCGGATCGGCGGATGATGGATCATGACGACCCGGAAGAGGCCGGCTTCGCCGGTCGCCCGCAGCATGTTGACGGTATCGCGCGCCTGGCGCGCGCCGAAAAAGCCGGAGGCGGCAAAGGGAGGGGTGGCGACTGCCGTCGAGCAGCCGACGATCGCGACTTTGCCGCGGATGCGCAGATAAGGAAAAATATGGCGATCCTCCTGCC
Source organism: Rhizobium sp. N122 (assembly GCF_002211295.1). NCBI lineage: Bacteria > Pseudomonadati > Pseudomonadota > Alphaproteobacteria > Hyphomicrobiales > Rhizobiaceae > Rhizobium > Rhizobium sp. N122. The sequence goes on from NZ_LOKU01000003.1 coordinate 53,887, forward strand.
ATTGCGGCGGGGCGAGATCGCCGCGGACATATTCGTACCAGGCGCGCATCGACTTTTCGTAGGCGCCGGGCACATAGGCATCGTGATTGCCGGGAACGACCGAGGTGTCGGCGGGATCGCCGAGCGCGCGCAGCCAAGCGGCGGCGGCGCGGATCTCAATCCCGCTCGCCAGATTGACGAGGTCGCCGGTGACCGCGAGATGATCTGCCTGATGGGCGCGGATGTCGTCGAGCAATAGATCCAGCGTGCCGCCGAAAAGGTGCTTGCGTCGATTTCGATGCCAGTTCACAAAGCCCGTTATGCGTTTTGAAAACAGCTCCTGGATGGAAAGACGGGGCAACGGCCCAAGGTGGACGTCGGAAATATGCGCGAGCTTGAACATGTTACGAGACATAGACCAGCTTATTGACAAATCAAACACATCCGGCGCGATGAAGGGCTGAAACGGAGCGATGGTGGATAAAGAAAAGCGGCCCCTTCATATCCGGATGGCCCTGCGCCTTCTGCATGTCTATTTTTCCTTCGCCCGCGGCATGACGATGGGCGTCAGGGCCGCCTGCTTCGATGCGGAGGGGCGGATTTTCCTGGTGCGCCACAGTTATGTCGGTGGCTGGCATATGCCGGGCGGCGGGCTGGAGCGCAACGAGACGGTCGGAGAGGCACTGGCCAAGGAACTGCGCGAGGAGGGCAACCTCAGGATCATCGGTAAGCCACAGTTGGTTCAGGTCTATTTCAACACCACGATCACACGGCGGGACCATGTCGTGTTCTACCGGGCGAGTGTCGAGCAGACGGCGCCGCGCCCGCCCGATTGGGAAATCTCCGACAGCGGCTTCTTCTCCCTCGACAGCCTGCCCGAGGGCACGACCGAGGCGACGTATCGCCGCCTTGCGGAGCTTCGGGGCGAGCAGGAGCCCGACCACCGCTGGTGAGGGCTGCGCAGTTTTCAACGCGCGTCGCGTCAAATCTCATTCATGCGACGCGCTTTAATCCTTTGTTTTGATGCATGTCGTTGCCCCGGAACCGCTGCATACTTCCGGGCGACATGCATTAGGCAGCGGCAAGCTTCGCACGTCCATGCGGACTGTCGAGATCGAGCGCCGGACCGACGGGAACGATGCCTGTCGGATTGATGGTCTTGTGGCTGCGATAGTAGTGTTCCTTGATGTGCTTCAGGTTCACCGTTTCGGAAACGCCCGCGGTCTGATAGAGGTCGCGCAAATATCCGGGCAGGTTGCGGTAGTCGGCGATCCGGCGGATGTTGCATTTGAAATGGCCGACATAGACGGCGTCGAAGCGCACCAGCGTCGTAAACAGGCGCCAATCGGCTTCGGTCAGCCGGTTGCCGAGGAGATAGCGGCCCTTGCCCAAGCGTTCGTCGAGCATGTCGAGCGTTTCGAACAGCCTCCCGACATTTTCCTCATAGGCTTCCTGGGTGGTGGCAAAGCCCGCCTTGTAGACGCCGTTGTTGACGGTGTCGTAGACGGTGGCGTTCAGCGCATCGATTTCGGCGCGGAGATCGTCGGGATAAAAATCGGCCTTCGCGCCGGTCAGCTCGTCGAAGGCGCTGTTGAACATGCGGATGATCTCGGCGGATTCGTTGCTGACGATCGTGCCGGTTTTCTTGTCCCAAAGGACGGGAACGGTGACGCGGCCTGAATAATGCGGATCGGCCTTCGCGTAAATCTGCCAGAGGGTGGCGGCGCCGAAGAGTTGGTCGCCGGTGGCGCCATCACCGACCTTGAATTCCCAGCCGTTGTCGAGCATCAGCGGGTCGACAACGGAGACCGAGATCAGATCCTCCAGCTTCTTCAGCTTGCGGAAGATCAGCGTGCGGTGAGCCCAGGGGCAGGCAAGCGAGACATAGAGATGGTAACGCCCGGCCTCGGCCCTGAAGCCGCCGCTGCCGGAAGGGCCGGCTTGACCGTCCGATGTCACCCAGTTGCGGAACTGCGAGGGCTGACGCTTGAACTGACCCTTGCTCTCCTTCGTGTCGTACCAGACATCATGCCAGACGCCGTCCACCAGCATTCCCATGATCTTCGTTTCCTTTGGTTGCGTGTCGGGACCGAACTTAGCTGAGATAGCGGGGCTTTGCAGGCGGTAAAGGTTGAACAGTGTGTCACACCGTTCCGGTCCTGTATGGTTTCGAGTTCCGTGGTGTGCATTTTGCGTTGGACGGCGGAAATTTTTCCTGCTATCGGCCTTTTCACGATTTTAGGATCCCTGCCTGATGTTCATTTCCAGAAACCCGCGACGACGCTGATGCTCCCGAACGCCCAAGGCGTGTTGGAGACCCATCAATCTGTCCATCCGGTTTCTGTCATCATGTACAAGCACGATCTCGTCTACCTCACCGAAGACGCGTCTCATGACGCCGCCATCGAACATATCAACGAAGAAGCCTTCGGTCCGGGCCGCTTCACGCGGGCGGCGGCTCGCATCCGCGAGCAGGGACCGCACGATCTGTCGCTCTCCTTCATCTGCACCGACAATGGCGAAACGATCGCCTCCGTGCGCATGACGCCGGTGCTGGCCGGCACTGTGAAAGGCCATCTTCTCGGTCCGCTCGCCGTCCGGCCCTCCCACAAGAACCAGGGCATCGGCCGGGAACTGGTGCGGATCGCCGTGGAGGCGGCAAGACGCCAGGGTTCGGAAGCCGTGATCCTCGTCGGCGATCCGCCCTATTACGGCCCGCTCGGATTCGAGAGAGTCGCCTACAACGCGCTTTCCTTCCCCGGACCGGTCGATCCCGGCCGCGTGCTCGTCGTTCCGATCGCCGAGGGCGTGCACGAACGGCTGAAGGGCATCATCGCCTGGCACGGATGATCAGAGAATTTTCCGGAGAAAGCTGCGTGTGCGGCCCTGCGGAAAATGCTCGAGTTCCCCAAAGATCTCATAACCCTGACGCCGATAGGCGCTGAGAGCCTGCGGGCTGAATGTGTCGATCCACGCGCCGTGGCAGCCGCGGGCTCTCGCCTCTTCTTCCGCCTTTGCGAGGATCTTGCCGGCGAGACCGGTGCCGCGCAGCGTGTCGGGAATATAGAGCATCTGCGTGAAGAGCCAGCCCCAGGCGGTAAAACCAGACAGGCCGCCGGTGACCTTGCCGTCGGTGTCGCGGATCAGGACTGCGAGCGGCCGGCGGTCGGCGGGGCCGACATCACCGGCGTTGAAGGCCGAGAGCGCATCGGTGATCGCCGCCAGTTCCTCCGGCGAAGGTGAGGCGGTCAACTCGAATTCCGCCATTAAATTACCGCCCCTCGCGCCACCACATGGTTCCGAAGGCAAGCAACAGGATGCCGACGCCGGCGAAACCGGCAAAGAGCGGCAGCGTGTTGATGCCCTTCAAAACGGTCTCGCTGGTCATGCGGATCATCATGCGATCGTTGTCGGCGACGCGGACCTGGCCGCGCACCGGCAGGATCGGCGGCACGGTGATCCTGCCGCTTTCGTTAGCAACGCGGGTGACGAGACCCTTGCTTCTGTCGGCGACCGGCGTCAGCACATCGGTCGTCGAGATCATCGCCTTGAACTCCGGCGCGTCGACGGCGCCGATATGGACGAGCGTCGACAGCTTGCCGTTGTGAATTTCGAAGAGACCGATCTCGTCCATCCTTTTCTCGGCCTTGTAGAGTCCGGGTTCGGTCTGGGTGAGCGGCAGGGTTTCGGTCTTGCCCGAGGGATAACGCACGGTGGCGTTGCCGGGATTGTCGCCGATCGTCTGGCGCGTGACCTCAAGCGTCCGGCCGGAGGCGCGCGCCGTCAGCGCTTCTTCCTCGAGCGCCGGTTCCTTCATCAGCCAATGGGCGATGCGGCGATAGAGCGAAACGTTCGGGCCGCCCCCTTCGAAGCCGCGCGCCCAGAGCCAGCCCTGATCGGAAAGCAGCATGGCGACCCGGCCCTGGCCGGCGCGGTTCAGCACCAGCAGCGGGTGGTTGTCGGCGCCGAGCATGATCGTCTCGCCCTGCGGCCGGTCGACATCGACGCTGCGGAACCAGCGGCCCCAATGCGGCGGATCCTCGCCGGAGCCGTCCAGGCCGCGGGTGACGGGATGTTTGCGGCCTTCTTCGGAAAGGCGCGGGTAGAAACCCTTCTCGATCATCTCTCCGGTGGGTGTTGCCGGCAGCACCGAGGAGAGCGGGGTCAATGCGATGGAATCGGGGCCGGCATGCTCGGGACCGGCGGCGATCAGCAGCGCGCCGCCATTGTCGACATATTGGGCGATGTAATCGTAATAGAGCAGCGGCAGCACGCCGCGGTGCTGGTAGCGGTCGAAGATGATCAGGTCGAAATCCTTGATCTTATCGACGAAGAGTTCGCGCGTCGGGAAGGCGATCAGCGACAGCTCGTTGATTGGTGTGCCATCCTGCTTTTCCGGAGGCCGTAGAATGGTGAAATGGACAAGATCGACCGAGGCGTCGGATTTCAGCAGGTTGCGCCAGGCGCGCTCGCCGGCATGCGGCTCGCCGGACACGAGCAGGACGCGGAGATTCTGGCGGATGCCGTCGATGACGTGAACGGCGCGGTTGTTGGCAGTAGTGACCTCGCCCGGAAGTGCGGCGACGGAGAACTCGAGCACGTTGCTGCCGCCGGCCGGCACCTTGAAGGAGAAGGGCGTGTCCTGACCGGGCGTCGCCTGCAGCGTGGCGATCTCGTCTCCGTTCAGCTTCACTGTGACATTAGCGGTGCCGCCGGGGCTCGGGCCGTCGTCGAAGACGCGCAGAACGACCTGCTGCTCCTCATTGACGATGCCGAAACGCGGCCCCTTGATGACTTCGATGCGGCGATCGAATTCGTTGGCCTTGCCGGTGATGAGGCCATGGATGGGCGCATCGAAACCGAGTGCCTGATTGGCGGCCGGAACATCATGGACTTCACCGTCGGTCAGCATGATGGCGCCGCCGATGCGGGCCGGCGGGACGTCGGCGATGTTGGCCGACAGCGCGTCGAACAGGCGCGTCGACGGCACGTCGGAATTGGGGTCGCCTTCGACATCGACGAAGCGGGGCTCTATCTGCGGGAAGCGGGCGAGTTGCCCCTTCAAGGCCGCCAGCGCATCGTCGGTCATCTTGACGCGATCGGGCGTCTGCTGGCTCTGGCTGCGGTCGACCAGGACCGGGACGATCGTCGATAATTGATCCCGGTCCTCCTGCAGCAGCACGGGATTGGCAAGGGCGGCCAGCATGGCCAGTGCCGCCAGCGTTCTGATCCAGGCGCCGCGAATGTGGCGCCAGATCGCGAATGCGGCGATGAGGACGCTGATGGCGGCCAGTGCGGCCAGAACCGGCCAGGGCAGGAAGGGCGAAAAGTCGAAGGTCATCTCACTGTCCTAACCGTTCGAGAAGGTCGGGAACATGGACCTGGTCGGTCTTGTAGTTGCCGGTCAGCATGTACATCATGATGTTGACGCCGGCACGATAGGCATATTCGCGCTGGGCTTCATCGGACGGCACGGTCGGCAGCATCGGCACGCCGTTGTCGTCGACTGCCCAGGCGCCGGCGAAATCATTGCCGGTGATCAGGATCGGCGAAACGCCGTCGGCCGTCGCAGCCGATTTTTCGGTCGCTTCACGGCCGCCCTGCCGAGCCTCGATCCAAAGCGGGCTGCCGGTGTAACGGCCGGGAAAGCTCGACAGGAGATAGAAGGATTTCGTCAGCACGTGGTCCGATGGCACCGGTTCCAGCGGCGGAATGTCGAGATTGGCGAGGATTTCCTGCAGCCTCTGGCCGTTGGCGCTGACATTGCCGCCATTGTCCAATGCGCTGATTTGGTCGCGCGTATCGAAAAGCACGGTGCCGCCATTGCGCATATAGGCGTCGATCCGGCTGATCGCCGCCGTCGACGGCATCGGCGCCGTTGCCGAAACCGGCCAGTAGATGATCGGATAAAAGGCGAGTTCGTCCTTGGTGAGATCGATGCCGACGGGCGGCGACGGCTCCAGCGTGGTGCGAAATGTCAGAAACTGGGTGAGGCCCTCGAGGCCGCGCTCGGATATGTCGTCCACTTCCCGTTCCCCGGTGACGACATAGGCGAGGTGCGTGTTGTCGAGCCTCTGCAGGATGAGGTCGTCGCCGGGCTGGGAGTCGTTGGCGTGAAGCGTGCCGGGTTGCATGAAAAAGCCGGCACCGAGCGCAATGGCGATTATCGCCGCAGCGCGGGCCGCCGGGCGCAATCGCGAGAACGCGCCGTTCATGAACAGGACGACCAGGCTATCGGCCAGCAGCAGCAGAAAGGCCGCGAGAAAAAGCGCGGGTTTTGCCGACCAGCTTTCGCCGCCGATCAGCCCTTCGCGCACGGCATTGGTTCCCGCCATGGCAAGCGGCGTCAGTTCGGCGTCCTCAGGCAGTACGTTCAGGGAGGTGAAACCGTCTTCCGAACCGTAGAGCCCGGGTGGGTTGTCGAAATTCGCCGTCGGTTCGGCTCCGGCCTGTGGAATGAGGGGCCGCGCCGACCCCGTCTCGGAGACGAGCGTGCCTTTGGCCGTCAGCATGCGGAATGGCGGCAGGGTTTCGGAGACACGTGCATTGCCGCGCGCCTCCGATGTCACGCCGCCGGAACGCGATATCTGCAGGAGGTGACGCAGCATGTCGACGAAAGTGCCCGAGATGGGCAGGTCGGACCAGGTCGCTTCCGCCGTGACGTGGAACAGGACGATCTGCCCCGATGCGAGCTGCTTCATGGTCACGAGCGGCGTGCCGTCAGCCAGGCTCGCCCAGGTGCGTTCGGCCAGATCAGGCGTCGGTTCGGCCAGCACCTGCCGTTTGATGACGACATCAGCGGGACGCGCTATGCCGGCGAAAGGCCCGAAACTTGGAAATTCAGCCAGCGACTGCGGCTCGCTCCAGGACAATGTGCCGCCCAGCGCCCGTTCTCCCTGGCGCAGGATAACCGGGATCAGCGGATCGTCCGCAGGGGCTGCGGCCATGCGCGGGCCGGCGAAACGCAACAGCATGCCGCCATTCGATATCCAGCGTGTCAGCGGTCCGTAGGTGTCCTCAGGCAGACGGCCGATATCGGCCATGATGATGATGGAGGGATTGCTGGCGAGAAGTTTCGGTATGGCGACCGAAAGATCGGAATCGCTGGGCTGGATCAGATCCGCATAGGGCTGCAGCGCCCGCTGGATATAATAGAGCGGCGAGAGCAGCGGCTGAAACTCATCCCCGCCTTCACCCGACAGCAGGACGACTCGGCGGCGCTTGAATGCGTCGTCGAGAAGATGGACGGCGCCGGCCGTTGCGCCGTTATCGACACTGACGCGAGCGAAATCGTTGCGCATCTCGAAGGGCGCGGTGATCGAACTCGTGGCAACGCTCTGGCCGGGGCGGAAATCCACCCTGCCGTTGGCGATCGAGCGGCCCTGGGTATCGACGGCGTTCAGCGCCACGGATGCGGCACGCGAACTGTTGAGCCGAGTGACCTTGACGGTCATGGCGTCAGCCGCATTGTTGGCCGCGGTGATGGCGACCGTGCGGGCGGCATCACCCTCGATCAGGCGGAGATCGGCGGGCTGGAGTTCCGCCAGCCTTTGCACCGTCGCGTCGTCCGGTTTGGCGGCGGCGCCGTCGGTCAGAAAGGCGAGGGTGCCGGGCTTGGTGCCGTTCAGCGCGGCGCGCAGCGCCTGGAAGGCGCGCTCGCGGTCCGGCACCAGCGGCCGCGGCTCGGCGGCGCGCAGCTTGTCGCGGGCGGCAGCGGCGGTACCTGGAACGGCGTCGTTGGTCGGATCGGCGGTGAAGGCGATCGACACCGGCGTGCCGGCGGATTCGGCGTCGTCTATCAACGCGTCGGCCGTCTGGATGCGGCGCTCCCAGTCGGGCGCTGCCGCCCAGCTGTTGTCGACGAAGAGGACGAGCGGGCCACCTGAGGCGAGCGAACTGGTGCGCGGATTGAAGACTGGATCGGCGATCGCAAGAATGACGGTGGCGGCGAGCAGCATGCGTAGCAGCGTCAGCCACCACGGGCTCTGAGCCGGGGTCTCCTCGCGCTTCAAGACGGAGGCGAGAATCTTCAGCGGCGGGAAGACCTCGGTCTTCGGGCGTGGCGGCGTCAGCCTGAGCAGCCACCAGATGACCGGCAAGGCGACAAGGGCGCCGAGGATGGCAGGATAGGCGAAAGCGAAGGGGAGAGCGTTCACAGCTGCCCTCCATGCGTTGCCTTGGCCGGCATGCCGGACAGGTACATGTGCACCGCGACCAGCGCCTCCGAGGCGAGATGATCGGTGCGGTGCGTCGCAAAGGTCCAGCCGAGGTGACGCAGCGATTGGCCGAGGCTTTCCCTGCGGGCGAGGTAGGCGTTGCGATAGGCCTCGCGGATGTGTTCGGCGCGGCCGGCGATAAGCCTGGCGCCGCTCTCCGGATCGGTGAATTCGGTGCGGCCGCTATAGGGGAATATTTCCTCGGCGGGATCCGATATTTCGACCACGTGGCCGCGCAGGCCGCGGCGGGCGAGCGGGCCGAGGCGTTCCATGATCGCCGGCGCGTCATCGAGGAAATCGCCGATGAGGACGAGGTCGCTCCAGCCGCGGATCATTCCCGTTTCCGGCAGGCCGCCGGTCAGCGGCGTGTGCATGAGCGCGGCCGCAAGGCGCTCGGCGGCATTGCGGCTCGAGGCGGGCTCCATGATGCCCGGGCAGCCGATGCGCTCGCCGGAACGGGCGAGGATTTCGGCCAGCGCCAGCATGACGACCAGCGCGCGGCTTTCCTTGGAGACGCTGCCATAGCTCGACTTGTACATCATCGAGGGCGACATGTCGCACCAGAGCCAGATCGTGTGGGCCGCCTCCCATTCGCGCTCGCGCACATAGGTATGGTCGTCGCGGGCGGAGCGGCGCCAATCGATGCGCGACAGGCTTTCGCCCTCGGCATAGGGACGGAACTGCCAGAAATTCTCGCCGATGCCGCGTTTGCGGCGGCCATGCCAGCCGGCGATCACCGTGTTGGCGATGCGCTTGGCTTCCACCAGGCAGTCGGGCACCAGGGCGGCCCGCTGCCTGGCGCGGGAAAGGGCATCGCTGCCTGACGTCGGATTGACGATCTGTCCGATAGATGCCACGCGTCCGGCTTCCTTATCCCTTTGCCTGCTTGACCAGTCCGGCGATGACGTCGCGCACCGACATGCCTTCGGCGCGGGCGGCGAATGTCAGCGCCATGCGGTGCTGGAGAATGGGTTCGGCAAGCGCGAAGATATCGTCGAGCGACGGCGCCAGACGGCCTTCGTAGAGCGCCCGCGCACGCGCGCAGAGCATCATCGCCTGGCCGGCGCGGGGACCGGGGCCCCAGGCGACGTTCTTGTCGGTCGAGGCATTGCCTTGCCCGGGGCGGGCGGAGCGCACCAGCGCCAGGATGGCGTCGACCACCGTATCGCTCACCGGCATCTGACGCACCAGGGTCTGGATTTCGATCAGCCGCTGTGCGTCGATGACGGCTGCCGGCCGGGTTTCCCCCAAGCCGGTCGTTTCGAGCAGAATCTGGCGTTCGGCAGCGAGCTCGGGATAGTTGACGTCGACCTGCAGCAGGAAGCGGTCGAGCTGAGCTTCGGGCAGGGGATAGGTGCCTTCCTGCTCGAGCGGGTTCTGGGTGGCGAGCACATGGAAGGGCGCCGGCAGGTCATAGCGCTGGCCGGCGATGGTGATGTGATATTCCTGCATGGCCTGCAGAAGCGCCGACTGGGTCCGTGGCGAGGCACGGTTGATCTCGTCGGCCATCAGCAGCTGAGCGAAGACAGGGCCCTTGACGAAACGGAAAGAGCGGCGTCCACTGTCGTCCTGGTCCATCACCTCGGAGCCGAGAATATCCGAGGGCATCAGGTCCGGCGTGAACTGGATGCGGTTGGCGGCGAGGCCGAGCACTTCGCCGAGCGTCGTCACCAGTCTGGTCTTGGCAAGGCCGGGGACGCCGACGAGCAGAGCGTGACCGCCTGACAGCACGGCGAGAATGGTGTTCTCGACGACGCTTTCCTGACCGAAGATCACCTTCGAGACTTCTGTGCGGATGGCGGCGATATCGGAGAGCGCCTTTTCGGCAGCGGCGACGATCGCCTTTTCATCGAGGCTGGCTTCGGTCTTCATCATACCCACGGGCATCTCCAACGGCTGAAATCATTCGGCAGCGAATCGGCGGACTTATACATCTGCCTCATACTCGATAGAGTTATGGAGATGCGACGGGCTGACAAGTTCGTTGCGAATGACTATCTCGTGACTTCACTTCGTTAAGGACAAACCGGGACGGAAGAATGGCAGCCGAGGAAATCAGCGGACAGGCGGATGCGGCAGGACTTGCCGCCATGATTTCGCGCGCGTCCGACGAAAGCGGCGGAAAAAAACGCGGCTTACCGCCGGTCGAGCGGTGGAATCCGCCTTTCTGCGGCGATATCGATATGGAGATCAGGGCCGACGGCACCTGGTTCTATATGGGCACGCCGATCGGCCGGCCGGCGCTGGTGCGGCTGTTTTCGACGGTTTTGCGCAAGGACGAGGACGAGAAAACCTATCTTGTAACTCCTGTGGAAAAGGTCGGCATCAGGGTCGCCGACGCGCCGTTCATTGCCGTGGAGATGAGTGTGACAGCGGGGCAGGGTAAACAGACGCTGACATTTCGCACCAATGTCGGCGATGTCGTGGAGGCGGGAGGAGAGCATCGGCTGCGCTTTGCGATTGCGGACGGCAATGCCGAACTGAAACCCTATCTGCATGTGCGCGGGCGGCTGGAGGCGCTGGTGTCGCGTGCAGTGATGTATGAACTGGTCGCGCTTGGCGAGATCCTCGACGTGGAGGGGCAGGCGATGTTTGCGATCCGCTCCGCCGGCGAGGTCTTCCCGGTGATGCCGGCCGACGAACTGGATGCTCTTTGCCGATGAATGATGCGATCGCCCACCGTTATCCGCTGTTCTCAGCCGCCGAATTCCGCCGCCGCGCGCTCAACCAGAATGGCGGGCCGGTCGACCATGCCTGGCGCGATCACGGCGACCACATCCTCAATCCCGATATCGTCGCCGAGGTCGAGACCTTCAAGCTGCGCGACGCCGCCGTGCTCGTGCCCGTCGTCGACGGCGGCGAGGAGGCGCATGTGATCTTCACCAAGCGCACGGCGACGCTGCGCAAGCATTCCGGGCAGATCGCCTTTCCCGGCGGCTCGATCGATCCATCCGATATCTCACCTGAGATGGCGGCGATCCGCGAGACGGAAGAAGAGATCGGCCTTGCCGGTTCCTTCGTCGAGACCGTTGGGCGGCTGCCGAATTATCTTGCCTCGACCGGCTTCCGGATCACGCCGGTACTCGGCGTCGTTTCGCCGGGCTTTGCGCTCACCCCGAACCCAGCCGAGGTGGCTGACGTGTTCGAGGTGCCGCTGTCCTTCCTGATGAACCCTGCCAACCATGCCCGCGACAGGCGTGTCATCGACGGCATCGACCGGCATTTCTACCGTGTGCCCTATGAAACCAGAATGATCTGGGGCATCACCGCCGGCATCGTCCGCACGCTTTACGAAAGGCTTTATGCATGACCGGTCTTGCCGACCAAGCATGGTTCCGCGACCCGGCGCTCGGCCGGATTTTTGCGCTTCTCAATACCGATGGCGGGGAAGGGCGGGTGGTCGGCGGCGCGGTGCGCAACAGCCTGATGGGTCTGCCGGTCAGCGATATCGATATCGCCACGACGCTGACGCCGGAGATCGTCATGGAACGGGCGGCGGCCGCCGGCATCAAGACGGTACCGACAGGCCTGCAGCACGGTACGGTGACGCTCGTCATCGACGGCAAGCCCTTCGAGGTGACGACGCTTCGCACCGACGTCGAGACCGACGGGCGCCACGCCAAGGTCGCCTTCAGCACCGATTGGAAGGCCGACGCCGAACGGCGGGATCTGACGATCAACGCGCTTTATGCCGATGCCAAGGGCGAGGTGGTGGATCTGGTCGGCGGGCTTGCCGATATCGAGAAGCGCAACATCCGCTTCATCGGTGACGCCGCAAAGCGCATCGCCGAAGATCATCTGCGCATCCTGCGCTTCTTCCGCTTCTTTGCCTATTACGGCTCCGGGCGCCCGGATGCCGAGGGGCTGAAGGCCTGTTCGGCGGCCCGCTCGAAGCTGAAGGCGCTGTCGGCGGAACGTGTCTGGTCGGAACTGCGGAAGCTCTTGAGCGCTGGCGATCCCGGCCGGGCGTTGCTCTGGATGCGGCAGGTGGCGGTGCTGACGGAAATCCTGCCGGAAACGGAAAAATGGGGGATCGATGCGATCCCTTCGCTGATTTCAACCGAAAAGGCGCTCGGCTGGAGGCCCGATCCGCTGCTGCGGCTGGCGGCGATCGTGCCGCCCGATGCGGCGCGGCTGGAGGCGCTGGCGGCCCGGCTGAAGCTCTCGAATGCGGAAGCGGCCACTCTCAAGGCCTGGGCGATGGCGGCACCTGTCAATGACGACATGTCGTCGGCCGCCTTCGAACGGCTGCTGTACCGCAATGGGGCCGAGGGCATCACGACGCGGCTGAAGCTGGCGCTCGGCGTGGCGCGTGGCAAGGCTGAAGCGGATTTCGACGAAATGGCGCGGTCGGCGCGGCTTACAAAGCTTCTGGATCAGGCCGCGAACTGGAAGAAGCCGCAATTTCCGCTAAACGGCGGCGATGTGATGTCTGCGGGGATAGCCTCCGGCCCGCGCGTCGGCGAATTACTCGCCGGCCTGGAAAACCAGTGGGTGGAGGAAAACTTCATTTCCGACCGGGCGGCACTGCTCGCCCGGCTGCAGGAACGGGTGCAATAATCAGGCTGCGTTGACCTCGTCGCGGATGCGAGCCTTGATATTATCCACCATGTTCTCGCGGATCGTGGTTTCGCCGTGAGCGTTTTTGAGGTGCTCGACGGCGCGGCGGACCACCTCGGCGTCGCTATCCGCCCGTGTATGCCAGGCGCAGCCCGGAACGAGAGTGCCGCATTCGAAAAGTCGCATGGTCTTCTCCTCTGTTTAAAACACAAAGACGATCGCGATTTAACGCGATTTATGAATGTGCGGTGGGAGGGAAGGTTCCGGCCGGCATCGACATGCCGGCCAGTAAAAAGCCGTGTCAGTCGGGCATCGCCCAGGCTTTGTAGGTATCCGAAAGCTGGCCGGGCATGTTGCTGTTGGCGGCCGCTGCTTCGTTCTGCAGCTGTTCCGCCGACTTTCCGCCGGCCAGCTGCAGCTTAACCTGCTCGATGAAGCAGGACAGCGGCAGATCCGAGCCACTCTTGGCCCGCAGTTTCTCTGCGATGCGCGTCAGAAACTCGGATGTGTCGATCGTACGGGATGTTTCCTGGGCATCCGTGGACGCAGGCGAACCACTTTGTATCGTCATGACAATCCTCCTCCGATTGTTACGCACATACATATAAAGTTAGGACGCGCTTAATTTTCGTGAAGGTATCAACTCGAATTTATCGACGAGTTATCACAGTCTCATGGCCAGCGGACGACGGGAGGCAAGGACGAAAGAATGGATTCAACATTGCCGCCGGTTTTCAGGCCGAAGATCGTGCCGCGATCATACAGCAGATTGAATTCGACGTAGCGGCCCCGGCGGATCAATTGTTCGTCACGGTCGGCCTCTGTCCACAGCTTATTGAAGTTGGAGCGGACAATCTTCGGATAGACCATGGCAAAGGCCCGGCCGACATCGCGGGTGAAGGCGAAATCGGCGTCCCAGCCGCCGGCCTCCTCGCTCGAATGCAGCCAGTCATAGAAAATGCCGCCGATGCCACGGGCCTCGTTGCGGTGCTTCAGGAAGAAATATTCGTCGCACCAGGCTTTGTAGGCATCGTAATCGGCGACGGCATGATTGCGGCAGGCGATCTCCATCGCCTTGTGGAACAGCTGGCTGTCCTCGTCCTCCTGGGTGCGGCGGCGCGACAGGACCGGCGTCAGGTCGGCGCCACCGCCGAACCAGCGGCTTGATGTAACCACCATGCGGGTGTTCATATGCACGGCGGGGACGTTGGGGTTCACCGGATGGGCGATCAGCGAAATGCCGGAGGCCCAGAAACGCGGATCGTCCTTGGCGCCGGGTATCTGGGCGCGAAAGTCCGGGGAGAATTCGCCATAAACGGTGGAGGTGTGGACGCCGACCTTCTCGAAGACCCGGCCTTCCATCATCGACATGCGGCCACCACCGCCGGCGCCGTTTTCGCGCGACCAGTCCTTGGCGGTGAAGCGGCCGGGCTCCTGATCGGAGAGCGGGCCTTCCAACGCGTCTTCGAGGGCTTCGAAGGAGGCGCAGATCGTATCGCGCAGCCCTTCGAACCAGGCGCGGGCGGTGGCCTTCTTCTCTTCGATATCCTCAGGCAAGCCGATCGGCAGTTCCGGTCTTTCCATGTCACGCCTCCAGCGGGCGGCATCCGTTAAGGGGTGCGACTCGCTCATTCCTCGTTGCCGGCCACGTCTAGCAGGTGGCGCCGCATCTCGCCAAGCCAAGGGCATGGCTGCCCGGCGTTTCCAAGATTCGACTCGCAAATCAAGTATTTCGATACTACCTTTTCCGAAGAGGTAGGTTTGATGAAAAAAGTTCCAGGACCTCCGTCCTTCGACGGCCTGAAGCGCAGGATAGCAAGACATCGGGCGGAAACGTCCTCCCGCCGGAAAGACCATTTCGTGCGTGAGACATATTGCCTCGGCCTCCTCGACGCACGCGCCAAAGCGCGCGAATGGTTCGACGAATATCCGAAGGCGGCCTACTGGACAGAGGTGGAAAGCTGGCGCCAGCTCGACGGCGACCAGATCGAATTCACGATGCGGCGCCTGCCTTCGGCCGATTGACCGTTACTCCGCCGCGGGTCGCACGCGGCTTTCGATCAGCAGGCCGCTCTCATCCATGATCGGATGCGCCACCGAGACGATGTGGGCGTTGATGCGCTTCAGGTCGCGCAGCATGTCGAGATGCAGCGAACTCGTCTGCAGGCTGTCGGCGCGGCCGTCGCGCAGGCGTTCCAGATGGCGCTCGGCCGACTGCTTCTCCATCCGGCGCACCTCGACCTTTACCTCCATCATCTGCCGCGCGAGATTGAAATCACGGGTGACGAAGATCGTCTGGGCGACACGCAGATTGTCGATCGTCAGATCGAACAGCTTGCGCAGTTCCTGATGGCCGTCGTCGGAAAATCTCAGGCCGAGCGAGATCTTCTTCGCCACCTCTTCCCGCAAGCCTTTCTCGATGATGTCGCCCATATGTTCGAGATTGATCGCGTAGTCGATGACGACGATCGAGCGGCGGGCATTTTCGTCGCTGAGCCCCTCACGGCCGAGCTTCGAGAGATAGACCTTCACCGCCTGCTGCAACCGGTCGACGCGCTCTTCGAGAGCCGGGATTTCGGCAAGCTTGCCGGCATCATTCTGCTCGAAGGCTTCCGAGACCCGGACCAGCATGCGCTCGATGAGGTCGCCGACGCCGAGCACTTCGCGGGTGGCGCTGGTGAGCGCGATGACGGGTGTCGAAAGCTCCTGCGCGTCGAGATATTTCGGCGCGTTGTCAGGCTCGGCCTGATCCGGCACCAGCCGGGCCATCAGGGTCGCGAGCGACCGGGAGAATGGCCAGGCAAGCGCTGCCAGCAGAAGATTGAAGGCGAGATGGGCGTCGACCGGCAGTTTGGCCGGGCCGAAGGGCAGCATCTGGATGAGTTCGGCGCCATAGCCCGCCAGCGGCAGGGCGATGAAGCAGCCGAGCGCGCGCACTGCGAGATTGCCGAGCGTGACACGCCGCGCCGAAACCGGGCCGGACAATGTCGCGATGACAGGCGGGATGGCGCCGCCGAGATTGGCGCCGAGCACGAGCACGATGACGAGTTCGGCCGAAACCAGGCCCGCCGAGGCGAGCGACAGGATAAGCACCACCACCGCCAGGCTCGACGAGGAGAGGAAGGCAAGAGCTGCCGAGAAGAGCAGCGCCACGGGCAGCGCGCCGTCCAGCAGGCCGATAAAGGCGGCGAGCGCCGGTGAGGCGCGCATCGGTTCCGTGGCGAGGCCGAGCAGATGCAGCGACAGCAGCATCAGACCAATGCCGATCAGCGCCGCGCCGCCGCCCTGGCGGGCGCTGGAGCGGCCACGGTAAAGCACGATGCCGGCGAGGATCAGCAAGGGAGAGAGCCATTCGATGCCGGTGGCGACGATCCAGGCGGTGATCGCGGTGCCGACATTGGCGCCGAGCAGCACGATCTGTGCCATGCGCGGCTTGATCAGGTCACGTTCGACGAAGGATGCGGTCATCAGGGCGGTTGCCGTCGAACTCTGCAGCGCGATGGTCGCCACCAATCCCGACAGAAAGGAACGGAAACCGCCGCGCGTGCCGGTGGCCAGCCCTGTTCTCAGCCGTGCGCCGAAGGCCCTGGACACGCCGTCCTTCACCTGCGCGAGGCCGAACAGCAGCAAGGCCACTGCGCCGAACAGGTTGATCATGATGATTGTGGAATCCATTTTCTTGTTTTTATTCTTCTTTCATCTGTGTGCAGAGGCGCCGCTCTTGATATAGCCTTCCAAACTGTTGAAATTGTGGAGGCTATTGCAATATTTTTGTTTGCTCGGCTAATAAATATAGACTGATTTGTCAGATTGACAATGTCATTTTCCAACAGGGTTCGGAGCTGATCGGCCATTTCGCCGACGCCGGTGCAGGCCAACATCAGACGGTCAAGCCCAGGCTGTCTGGCGCATCGCTTCGCCGACGATCATCGCGGCCGAGACCGCGACGTTGATCGAACGCTGGCCCTCGACCATCGGGATCAGGATGCGGGCATCCGCCTTCTCATGCACCTGATCCGGCACGCCGGCGCTTTCGCGGCCGAAAAGCAGGATGTCGTCGGGGCGGAAGGCAAAATCGGTGTAACGGTCTGCCGCCTTGGTCGAGGCGAGGATCAGGCGGCGGCCGGTCGTGGCGCGCCACGCCTCGAAGCGGTCCCAATTGACGTGGCGGGTCAGTGCAGCCGCGGCGATATAATCCATGCCTGAGCGTTTCAGGTTGCGATCGGAAACGTCGAAGCCGGCCGGTTCGATCAGATCGACGGCGAAGCCCAGGCAGGCGGCAAGACGCAGGATCGTACCGGTATTGCCTGCTATATCCGGCTGATAGAGTGCCAATCTGAGGTCCGTCATCACACGCCGCTTATTTCGTTGGGATGGTTGAGACCTAAAGCAACGGCCATTTCGCTGCAACAGGGCGCGTTTTGGCTCGGAAACGTTCAAATTACGCCATTATAGGGCTGGAAATTTCGCGATTTTCGCGTTATCCATGCACATCTTCAATCGCCAGCAGGGAGGGCCGTCATGAATATTTTGCTCGATATGCGCTTTCCCGCCGTGATGCCGATTAGGGCGACACGCCGCCGCTAGGGCGCATTTCTTCCCTGACTTCCTTTTGATCCATTGTGCGGCTGCTTCAGCCTCGCCCCTTGAACGTTCGGCTCCATATGTGCATGCATAGCGCCGGGATGGCGCGAAGCCGGGAGCCGAAACGCTGACGTTTCGGAGCAATTTCATGTTTGGCTGGTTCGAACAGCGACTCAATCCCTTTCCGAGCGAGGAGCCCGTCGCTCCGCCGAAGGGTCTGTTTGCCTTTTGCTGGCACTACAGCAAACCGGCGGCGCCCTGGCTCGGCCTGATGGCCGTGCTGACGGCGCTGATCGCCGTCGGCGAAGTGGCGCTCTTCCAGTTCCTCGGCGATATCGTCGACTGGCTGACCAATGCCGACCGCGCCACCTTCCTTGAGACGGAAGGCCACAAGCTGTTCTGGATGGCGGCGCTGGTGCTGATCGGCCTGCCGCTGACGGCCGGCCTCGATTCCCTCATCATGCACCAGATGCTGCTCGGCAATTATCCGATGAGCGCGCGCTGGCAGATGCATCGCTTCCTGCTGCGCCACAGCATGACGTTCTTCGCCAACGAGTTTGCCGGGCGTGTGGCGACCAAGGTGATGCAGACCTCGCTGGCGGTGCGCGAGACGGTGATGAAGATCCTCGATGTCTTCGTCTACGTCGTGACGTACTTCTTGACGATGATCATCGTCATCGCGGCGGCCGATTGGCGGCTGATGATCCCGATCCTCGTCTGGCTCGCCGTCTATATCGGCATCGTCAGCTATTTCGTGCCGCGGCTTCGCAAGATCGCGGCGGCCCAGGCGGATGCGCGCTCGATGATGACGGGGCGCGTGGTCGACAGCTATACGAATATCGCCACCGTCAAGCTGTTTTCGCATGCCGGCCGCGAGGAGGTTTATGCCAGGGAAGGCATGGACGAGTTCCTGCAGACCGTGCACAAGCAGATGCGGAAGGTGACGCTCTTCCACATTAGCGTCTACCTGAACAACTGCATCGCGCTCTTCATCGTCTCGGGCATGTCGATCTGGTTCTGGCTGAACGGGGCGATCTCGGTCGGCGCGATCGCCATCGCCATCGGTCTCGCCATGCGCGTCAACGGCATGTCGCAATGGATCATGTGGGAAGTCTCGGCGCTGTTCGAGAATATCGGCACGGTCTATGACGGCATGGAGATGATGAGCAAACAGCACGACATCGTCGACAAGCCGGACGCCCCTCCGATGACGGCGAAGAAGGGCGCCATCCACTACGACCGCATCCGCTTCCATTACGGCAAGAGCAAGGGTGTGATCGACAACCTGTCGCTCGAAATCAAGGCCGGCGAGAAGGTCGGTCTCGTCGGGCGCTCCGGCGCCGGCAAGACGACGCTGATGAACCTGCTGCTGCGCTTCTACGATCTGGAGGGCGGCCGCATCACCATCGACGGGCAGGACATCGCCGGCGTCTCGCAGGAAAGCCTGCGCTCGCTGATCGGTGTGGTGACGCAGGACACTTCGCTGCTGCATCGCTCGATCCGCGACAACATCGCCTATGGCCGTCCCGACGCCTCGGATGCCGAGATCATCGAGGCTGCCAAGCGTGCGAATGCCTGGGAGTTCGTCGAAGGGCTCGTCGACATGCAGGGCCGCCAAGGGCTCGACGCGCAGGTCGGCGAACGCGGCGTCAAACTGTCCGGCGGCCAGCGGCAGCGCATCGCGATCGCCCGCGTCTTCCTGAAGGACGCGCCGATCCTGGTGCTCGACGAGGCGACTTCGGCGCTCGATTCGGAAGTCGAGGCGGCGATCCAGGAAAACCTCTTCGCCCTGATGGAGGGCAAGACGGTCATCGCGATCGCCCACCGGCTGTCGACGCTGACGGAGATGGACCGGCTGATCGTGCTCGACAAGGGCCGGATCATCGAGGCCGGCTCGCACGGCGAACTGATCGAGAGCGGCGGCATCTACGCCGACCTCTGGAACCGCCAGTCCGGCGGTTTCCTCTCCGATCACGCCGAGGAAGCGGAAGAGGCGGCGGAATGACAAAAGGCCCTCCCGGCGGGAAGCGGGGAGGGCCTTTAATTCCTATCCTGGCTTTACATTGTGCCTGCCAGCGGTGCTGAGGACTGCTGGCGGCCGCGCCTATTTATTCACAGACTGTCAGCCCAGTCGATGACGCGGTCATGTTCGACGAGGATGATGGTGTTGGCGGCGGCCAGCGTTCGCAGCGCGGCGATGCGGCGGTGCTCCTCCTGGTCGAGCCAGGCGGTAACGGCCTCGGTGACGACTTCGTCGCGCGGCAATTCCAGGTCGAGAGCCAGGGCATCGAGCCTTTCCGCGAGCGGAAGCGGAATATGCGCAACGAGCATTTTCGTTTCCATGGACCTTCTCTCCGGTGAAGCGCGATCGTATCGTCAGATTGTCACGGGTTCGGGCGGAATCAATGGCGATGCCGCCGATGTTATCGATCATTACCAAAATATAAGGTTGAGTCCGCTTTTCATTCCCTTTGCCGCTCCTCCCAATCCGCCTATATCGCTTCCATGTTCCTGCGCCCCATCCTTCGCCTGTTCGAAACCTGGATCGATCCGTTCCGTCCGCGCGCCAATCTTCAGCCGCCGGGCTCGACGCTCGGGTTTGTCTGGTTCTATATCGGCCAGGCGAGGATGCCGTTCATCGCCATGCTTATTCTCGGCGGGACATCGGCGGCAATCGAGGCGGCGCTTTTCTGGTTCGTCGGTCGACTGGTCGATATCCTAGGCAGTATCACGCCCGGCGCCGGATGGAGCGGTCTTCTGGCAGCCCATGGCGGCGAGCTGTTCGGCATGCTCGCTCTCATCGGGCTCGTGCGTTTTGTCGTCGCCTTCCTGATCGCGCTCGTCGATCAGCAGGTGATCACGCCGGGTTTCTACAATCTAGCACGTTGGCAATCCTATCTCCATGTCTCCCGGCAGTCTTTATCGTTCTTCCAGAGCGATTTCTCCGGGCGCATCGTTACCAAGGTCTGGTCGGCCGGGCAGGCGACAGGGGATCTCGTCACCTCGCTGATGGAAAGCGTCTGGTTCGTCGGCATTTATGCGGTGACGACGCTTGTGCTCGTCGCGCGGCTGGACTTTTCCCTTGCCGCCGTCGTGCTGTTCTGGCTTGGCGCCTTCGGCCTGCTTGCCCGCCACTTCGTTCCGAGGATCCGCCATCATTCCCGCGAAACGGCGGAGGCCGGATCGATGCTGAACGGCCGAATGGTCGATTCCTACAGCAACATGCAGACGCTGAAGCTGTTTGCCCGCGACGAGGAAAGCGACCGCTACATGCGGCAGGGCTTCGATATCTTTCAGGATACGGTGCTGCGCTTCACGCGGTTCATCACCGGCGTCAGGGCTTCGATGGCGCTTCTCTCCGGCCTGATGATCGTAACGATGGCTGGGCTGAGCGTCGATCTCTGGCTGCGCGGCCTGGTCAGCTCGGGTGCGGTGGCATTCTCGCTGGCGCTGGTGCTCAGGCTGAATTTCCTGCTCGGGCGGCTGATGACGCAGTTCAACGGCATCATGCGCAATCTCGGCACCATCCAGAACGCCGCCGAGCTGATCTCCCAGCCTCTGGGGCTCGTCGATCGGCCGGATGCGAAGAGCCTGCTGATCCGGCAGCCCGGCATTCGCTTCGACAATGTTTCCTTTCGCTACGGCAAGGGTCACCTGCCGGTCGTCGAGAATTTCTCCCTGACAATCCATCCGGGCGAAAAGGTCGGGATCGTCGGCCGTTCAGGCGCGGGCAAATCGACGCTGATGAACCTGCTGCTGCGCCTCTACGACATTCAGGACGGCCGCATTCTCATCGACGGCCAGGATATTGCAGCCGTGACGCAGGAATCGCTCAGGATGCAGATCGGCGTCGTCAGTCAGGATACCTCGCTGCTGCATCGTTCGGTGCGCGACAATATCCTGTTCGGACGACCGGATGCCGGCGAGGAGCGGTTGGTCGAGGCGGCCAGGCGCGCCGAAGCCATCGACTTCATCGAGCGTCTGCAGGATCAGCAGGGCCGCAAAGGTTTCGATGCGCATGTCGGCGAACGCGGTGTCAAACTGTCAGGCGGCCAGCGGCAGCGCATCGCCATTGCCCGAGTGATGCTGAAGGACGCCCCGATCCTCGTTCTCGACGAAGCGACGTCGGCGCTCGATTCTGAGGTAGAGGAGGCGATCCAATCCAATCTCCATCGGATCATGGAAGGCAAGACGGTGCTTGCGATCGCCCATCGGCTGTCGACGATCGCGGCACTCGACCGGCTGATCGTCGTCGATCTCGGCCGCATCATCGAGGAGGGCAGCCATGAGCAGCTGCTTCGCCGCGGCGGGCTCTATGCCGAACTCTGGGCGCGCCAGTCCGGCGGCTTCCTGGCGACGGACGAGGATGCGGGCTCAAGGGTCGATGGCGAATTCCGCCATGAGGCCAAAATGATTTGAACCGAAGCTGTTCTCGATGCGGCGGACCGATTTCAGCCGCAGGGGCGCCCGGCTGAAGATGTGATCGATCGGGATGCCGAAGGCGCCTGCCGCGATCGGCCATGTCGCCGGCTCCAGCGAAACCGTGCCCAAGCCTTGGCTGCGCATGAGATACTGCACGTCGGGCGCCAAAATCGACGTGTTGAAATCACCGGCAAGGACGAGCGGCCCAGGCAGGGACGGAATAATCTCGGCGAGATCCTCGATTTCCAGGCCGTGGAATTCGTCGTAATAGGGCTTGGTCAGGTGCGCGGCGAGGAAATTGACCTTCTGCCCGTCGAAATCGATCGCCGAGATCGTCAGGCGGTTGCGCCAGAGCAGCCCGAGATTGCGGATGCGGGGTTCGATGAGAGGGCGCTTCGACAGCACCAGCGTATCGCATTCCTGCATGCCGACGCCGCAGCCGATGTAATAGGGGTAGGTCTTCAAGAGCTGCGGCAGTTCTGACAGCAGCGGCTCGGCCTCCAGGATACTGACGACGTCGGCGCCCGAGGCGATCACCATGTCGGCTATATCGGCGCCGTTGGCGAAATTGTCATTCTCGATATTGAAGGACATCAGCTTGAAAAGGGCAGGGCGGCTCTCTTCGACCGCCGGCTCGACGAATTCGCGCATCATCACGACGCCGTGGGCGGCAAGAACCACAGATACGCAGAGCGTCACCACCGCGTACCAGTGGCGCTTGACGAGAAGGGCGGCGACGGAGGCGGCTGCCGCGGCCGCCGCCAGATGGACCTGGAAGCTGTAAAAGAAGGAAAGCAGATAGAAATCGGTGACATACCGCAGCGAGACAATGGCGAGGACGAGGGTCGTGAGAACGCTGAATACGCAAAAAATCGTGTCTCTCATCCGTTCCGGTCCGGCTCGCTGGCGTGGCTGCGACTGCGCCTATCACGGCGGCATTTTTGTTGCAATGCAACATAAGAGCAAGCTCGTGTTTGCCCTAAAAAATTCATCGGAATTCCCGCGACATTGTGCCCTCATCCCCTTGCCAAGGCTGGACATAATTTGCGATCAAGCTTAGAACGCGCCGGATTGCCGGGGAATCTATGGCCGAATTGTGTCCAGATCGATTCGCCGGCAGAGGGGGCAGGGCGGAATTCCGCAATAATTGCGCAGAGGATGGTTAGGCCGTGAGCGAACACGTAACGACAAGCGAGGCTTCGACAGAGCCTACTCGCCGTGATTTCCTTTATCTCACCACTGGTATGGCGGGCGCTGTCGGCGCCGTCGCGGTTGCCTGGCCGTTCGTCGACCAGATGCGCCCGGATGCGTCGACGCTGGCTCTGGCCTCCATCGAAGTCGATGTCGCGAGCCTCGAGCCCGGTATGTCGCTGACGGTGAAGTGGCGCGGCAAGCCGATCTTCATTCGCAACCGTACGCCTGAGGAAGTGAAGGCCGCCGCCGATGTTCCGCTGGCCGATCTCAAGGATCCGGTCGCCCGCAATGCCAACCTGCCGCCCGAGGCTCAGGCAACGGGTGTCGACCGTTCAGGCGGCAAGGACAAGGAAAACTGGATCGTCATGATCGGCACTTGCACCCATCTCGGCTGCGTGCCGCTTGGCCAGGCCGGCGAATATAATGGTTGGTTCTGTCCCTGCCATGGCTCGGTCTACGATACGGCCGGCCGCATCCGTAAGGGTCCTGCGCCGCAGAACCTGGCGATCCCGACCTTTTCATTTATATCCGATACCAAGATCAAGATCGGTTGAGGGGAGACTGATTAATGAGTGGCCATTCCAGCTACGAGCCGTCAACCGGCCTTGAGAAATGGGTCGATGCGCGCCTGCCTTTGCCGCGCATGGTCTATGACAGCTTCATCGCATATCCGGTTCCCCGGAACCTGAACTATGCCTATACATTCGGCGCGATGCTCGCCGTCATGCTGATCGTACAGATCCTGACGGGCGTTACGCTCGCCATGCATTATGCCGCCGACACGTCGCTGGCCTTCAACTCCGTTGAAAAGATCATGCGCGACGTCAACCACGGCTGGCTGCTGCGCTATATGCATGCCAACGGCGCCTCGTTCTTCTTCGTCGCCGTATACCTCCACATTGCCC
Organism: Rhizobium sp. N122; assembly: GCF_002211295.1. Taxonomy (NCBI): domain Bacteria; kingdom Pseudomonadati; phylum Pseudomonadota; class Alphaproteobacteria; order Hyphomicrobiales; family Rhizobiaceae; genus Rhizobium; species Rhizobium sp. N122. Next base: position 77,747 of record NZ_LOKU01000003.1, read on the forward strand.
GCGGCCTCTATTACGGTTCGTACAAGGCGCCGCGCGAAATCCTCTGGATCCTCGGCGTCGTCATCTACCTCCTGATGATGGCGACCGGTTTCATGGGCTATGTTCTGCCCTGGGGCCAGATGTCCTTCTGGGGCGCGACCGTCATCACCGGCTTCTTCTCGGCCTTCCCGCTGGTCGGCGAATGGATCCAGCAGTTCCTGCTCGGCGGCTTCGCCGTCGATCAGCCGACGCTGAACCGCTTCTTCTCGCTGCACTACCTGCTGCCCTTCATGATCGCCGGCGTCGTCGTGCTGCACATCTGGGCGCTGCATGTCACCGGCCAGACGAACCCGACCGGCATCGAGGTCAAGACCAAGACGGACACGGTGCGCTTCACGCCTTATGCAACGATGAAGGATGCGCTCGGCGTCTCCGTCTTCCTGCTGGTCTACGCCTACTTCGTATTCTACCTGCCGAACTTCCTCGGCCATGCCGACAACTACATTCCGGCAGACCCGCTGAAGACGCCGGCCCACATTGTTCCGGAATGGTACTTCCTGCCGTTCTACGCGATGCTGCGTTCGATCACCTTCAACGTTGGCCCGATCGACTCCAAGCTTGGCGGCGTCCTCGTGATGTTCGGCGCGATCATCGTGCTGTTCTTCCTGCCCTGGCTCGATACCTCCAAGGTCCGCTCGGCGGTCTACCGTCCTTGGTACAAGCTGGCCTTCTGGCTGTTCGTGGTCAATGCGATCATCCTCGGCTGGCTCGGCTCGCAGCCGGCCGAAGGCCTGTTCACCACGATTTCGCAGATCTGCACGCTCCTCTATTTCGCTTTCTTCCTGGTGGCGATGCCAGTTCTCGGCCTAGTCGAGACACCGCGGCGCATCCCGAACTCGATCACCGAGGCGGTGCTCGAAAAGCGCAACAAGACAGCCGCAGCCAGTGCGGCGGCCAATGCCTAAGCGCGCGACGGAAGGAAACAGAAATATGAAAACGCTTGTTGCAAGCATTCTTCCGCTCGCAGTCGCTGCTCTTCTCGGCAGCGCCGCCTTCGCCGAGGAAGCCACGCCCGCCAACGGCGCAGCGCCCGCCCATCACGAGGAAAGTGCGACGCCGCACTATCCGCTGAAGGAGCCCAAGGAGGAAGAGTGGAGTTTTGCCGGTCCGTTCGGCCACTACGACAAGGCCCAGCTTCAGCGCGGCCTCAAGGTCTACACCGAAGTCTGTTCCGCCTGCCATTCGATGAACCTCGTGCCTTTCCGCATGCTCGACGAACTCGGTTATTCCGAGGCGCAGGTGAAGGCTTTCGCCGCGAACTACGAGGTCCAGGACGGCCCGAATGCCGCCGGCGAGATGTTTACCCGCAAGGCAGTTCCTTCGGACCACTTCCCGGCACCTTTCGCCAATGCGGAGGCGGCTGCCGCTTCCAACAACGGCGCGGCTCCGCCTGACTTTTCGCTGATCGCCAAAGCCCGTGAAGTCGAGCGCGGCTTTCCGCGGTTCGTCGTCGACATCTTCACGCAGTATCAGGAAAGCGGCCCCGACTATATTCATGCGCTGCTGACCGGCTATGAAGAGCCGCCGGCCGGTTTCCAGGTGCCGCAGGGTGGACATTACAACCCGTATTTCCACGCTGCCGCCGTCCTCGCCATGCCGAAGCCGCTCTCCGACGGCCAGGTGACCTATGACGACGGCGCGCCGCAGACCGTCGACCAGTATTCCAAGGACGTTTCCTCCTTCCTGATGTGGGCCGCCGAGCCGCATCTCGAGGAGCGCAAGCGCACCGGTTTCATGGTGATGGTCTTCCTGGCGATCTTCACGCTGCTGATCTACCTGACGAAGCGCTCGGTCTACGCCAACAAGGAGCATTGAGCGCTCCCGATCAAAATTCAAAAGGCGGCCTCGGCCGCCTTTTTTGTTGGTTCCGCCCCTGGCAATTGATAGGGTGCGGCCGATTTAAAGCGCTCGCAGATATGGACTTTCCATGGACAAGAATATGACTTCGGAGCTCGCCGCCAGCATCCGCTCCATTCCCGACTATCCCAAGCCGGGCATCATTTTTCGCGACATCACCACGCTGCTGGGCAATCCCCGCGCTTTCCGCCGGGCGGTCGACGAACTCGTGCAGCCCTATGCCGGCACGAAGATCGACAAGATCGCCGGCATGGAGGCGCGCGGCTTCATCCTCGGCGGCGCGGTAGCGCACCAGCTTTCCTCCGGCTTCGTACCGATCCGCAAAAAGGGCAAGCTGCCGCATGATACCGTGCGCATCGCCTACAGCCTGGAATACGGCGTCGACGAGATGGAGATGCATCGCGACGCGGTGCAGCCTGGCGAGAAGGTGATCCTGGTCGACGATCTGATCGCCACCGGCGGCACTGCGGTGGGCGCTACCAAGCTGTTGCGCCAGATCGGCGCCGAGGTGGTCGGCGCCTGCTTCGTTATCGATCTGCCGGACCTTGGCGGCCGCAAGAAGCTGGAAGAGCTCGGCGTCGTCGTGCATACACTGGTCGAATTCTCCGGCCACTGACCATGCATTCCTCTTGCGACGTCAATCGAATTCCAAGACGCCGCTTTCAAAGCGCATGACGGGTTCGCCGTTCTGGTTGACGCCCTCGCAGAGGATGGTGTTGAGGTGCCAGCCCGGCCGCGACGCGAGCGGCCGGCTGGAAAGCAGGGCGACGGAATAGGTCACGACGTCGCCCGGGAAGATCGGCCGCAGCCATTGCAGTTTCTGGAAGCCCGGCGAAGGGCCAAGATTCGGCGCCTTCAGGCCCCTTTGGGCGAGGGTGATGTTCTGGTTTTTCCAGAAGGCGAGGAAGGTCCGCATCCAGGCGGCGGTGGTGTGCCAGCCCGACGCGCAAAGACCGCCGAAGAGGGTGTCCTTGGCGGCGTCCTTGTCGACGTGAAAACGCTGCGGATCGTAGCGTCTGGCGAAGCGGATGATGTTTTCCTCGGTGAAGGCGTAGCTGCCGATCTCGGCCTTTTCGCCGACGGTGTAAAGTTCAGACATTCTCATGCTGTCATCTCCGGGGTCACGGTGATGCCCGGGGCAGGGCGCATGCGGATCATGACCGAATTTTCCGACAGGCAGACGAGCTCACCGCGCTGGTTTTCCACCTCGTGACGGAATTTGACGATTCCGATGCCGGGGCGCGAGCGCATCGGCCGAGCTTCAAGCACGGTCGAGTGACCCTGCAATGTATCGCCGGAAAGCACCGGTTTTCGCCATTCCATCAGGTCGATACCCGGCGCACCCTCGCAGAGCGCATTCAGGATGTAGCTGTCGGCCATCATGCGCATCAACATCGAAGAGGTATGCCAGCCGGAGGCGGCGAGACCGCCGAGAATGCTGGCGCGGCCGGCGGCCTCGTCGAGATGCATGGGCTGCGGGTCGAATTCCGCTGCAAACTCGATGATCTCCTCGGCGAGCACCAGCTTCGGGCCGAGGGCGAAGCGGCGGCCGGGCTCGAAATCCTCAAAGGAAAGCTTTTCTGCCGCCATTCGCTTCTCCCGCCATATGCAGCGCCTGGAACAGGATGATTTCAGGCCGGATCAGCCTAAAATCTGAATCCTGTTCTACATTAAAGAGTTAGAGCATGATGTCGCCCGAAAACCACTCACACTTTTCGGCACCATGCTCTATTGCTTACAATAGCATCCGCGCGGGCTCAATGATTCCGGGGAGAGAAACCGGCATGACGGAACTGAGGTCGATACTCGACGAGGCGGCGCGCCAAGGGCTGATTTCGCCGGAGGCGGGAGGGCGGCTCTTGCCGTTCTTGAGCGAGCGCGGCGTCGCTGTCGTCGAAGAGCCGGCAACGAGCGCCGAGGGGCGGGCCTGGTCGGACACGGAGACGCCGCGCTTCGTGCGCGGGTTCCACGACGTGCTGATCACCATCGGAGTCATCGTGGCGCTTTGCGGCCTCTGGGGGCTTGCCGCACTTTATGCGGTGCTGCCCGCCATCATCGTGCTTTCGGAAATACTGGTGCACCGCCAGCGGCTCGCTTTGCCGGCCGTCAGCCTGACGATCGCACTGTTCTGCTGGACATGCCTGCTGATGTCCCATTTCTTCCCGCCGTGGACGCCGACCTCCCAATCCTTCGGAGCGGAGGCGACGCAGTTCGTCGCCGGCTTCCCGATCCTTCTCGGCGTCTATTACGTCCGCTACCGCGTGCCGCTGTCGCTGGCGCTCTCTATCATGTCGGCGCTTGCTTTCGTCCTCACCCTGCTTTTGCGGCTGGTGCAATGGGCAAGCGGCAATCCGGCGTTTTTCCTCGATCATCCCGCCGTGCTGGCGCTGGTTTCCCTGATCTGTGCGCTCGGACTGTTTGCGATGGCGCTCTATTTCGATCTCGGCGACCGGCTGCGGCGGACGACGCGTTCGGATATTGCCTTCTGGCTGCATCTCGGGGCGGCGCCGGCGCTGCTCTACAGCACCGTTTCCCTGCTGTCTCTAGGGGCAGACGTCCGTATCCTCGACGTCGCGAACATGTCGTCGCAGACACCTGCGGTCGTCGCGACGGTGACGGCGCTGATGCTGATCGGTCTCATCATCGACCGGCGCGCCTTCGTGACGTCGGGTCTGCTGTCGCTCGGTGTGGCGATCTTCAGCGTCTTCCGACAGGGAAGCGCCACGGTCGATACCTACATCTTCACGACGCTGATTGTCGTCGGCGCGATCGTATTGATCATCGGCACTGGCTGGATGCCGCTTCGGCGGCTGGTGCTGCGCGCACTGCCGCCGGTCATCGCAAACAGGCTGCCGCCGGGTTGAGGCGCCAGCCTAGCTCGGTCAGGTATTGAAACGGAAGTGGATGACGTCGCCGTCCTGGACGACATATTCCTTGCCTTCGTCGCGCGCCTTGCCGGCATCTTTGGCGCCGACTTCGCCGCTGTATTTGATGTAATCGTCATAGGCGATGGTGTTGGCGCGGATGAAACCGCGCTCGAAATCCGAATGGATGACGCCGGCGGCCTGCGGCGCCTTGGTGCCGCGCTCGATCGTCCAGGCGCGCGTTTCCTTCGGACCGACGGTGAAATAGGTGATGAGGTGGAGAAGCTTGTAACCAGCGCGGATCAGCCGGTCGAGGCCAGCCTCGTCGAGGTCGAGGGCGGAGAGGAATTCCTTGGCCTCATCCTCGGGAAGCTGGGCGACTTCGGCCTCGATCGCCGCCGAGATAACGACGGTTTCGGCACCCTGTTCCCGAGCCATGGCGGCGACGGCCTCGGTGAATTCATTGCCTGTGGAGGCCTCGGCCTCGGCGACGTTGCAGACGTAGAGCACCGGATGCGAAGTCAAAAGGTTGAGGCCCTTGAGGATTGCGATTTCCTCGGCATCGAGCGTCGACAGCAGCGTGCGCACCGGCTTGCCTTCGTTGAGCAGCTTCAGCGAGGCTTCCATGATCGGCAGCATTGCCACCGATTCCTTGTCCTTGCTGGTGGCGCGCTTTCGCGTCTGCTCGGTGCGGCGCTCCAGGCTTTCGAGGTCGGCGAGCATAAGCTCGGTTTCGATGGTCTCGGCATCGGCGACCGGGTTGATGCGGCCTTCGACATGGGTGATGTCGCTGTCTTCGAAGCAGCGCAGCACATGCACGATGGCGTCGACTTCGCGGATATTGGCGAGGAACTGGTTGCCGAGGCCTTCACCCTTCGAGGCGCCGCGCACCAGGCCGGCGATGTCGACGAAGGAGATGCGGGTCGGGATCAGTTCCTTCGACTTGGCGATGTCGGCAAGCTTGCGCATGCGCGGATCGGGCACGGCGACTTCGCCGGTGTTCGGCTCGATGGTGCAGAAGGGATAATTCGCCGCCTGTGCGGCCGCCGTTTTGGTGAGCGCGTTGAAGAGGGTCGATTTGCCGACGTTCGGCAGACCGACGATGCCGCATTTGAAGCCCATGGCTAAAACCTGCTGTTCTTGAATTCCTTGCTGGTGCCTATGGGATAAAGGAGCAATATGGTCAAGTCTTAGAGAGGTTTTAGCGTCGTTCACTTGCCGACCAATCCGTGCTGACCTATTGTTAAAAGCGACGGAGATTTCGACGCATTGCGGATTTCACCGGAATGTGCCCTCGCTCAGATGCAATTGACCGCATCGATGTCGCAGCCGGCGAGCGGTTCTGCTCGTTTGACGCTTGGAGCCGCCACGGCTGACTACTGAAAATTCGTCATCGACTGATTGGCTGTTTTGAAGATTGCTCACCCCATGTCATCAACGGGTGGATTTTCCGATGAGTGACAATGACGTTGCCCTGAAACCGAAGACCAAGGTGAAGCCGAAGCTGGACAAGCCGAAGCTCTATAAGGTCATCCTCGTCAATGACGATTATACCCCGCGCGAATTCGTCATCGTGATCCTCAAGTCCGTCTTCCGCATGAGCGAGGAAACCGGCTACCGGGTGATGATGACGGCGCATAAGCTCGGCTCCTGCGTGGTGGTGGTCTGCGCCAGGGATATCGCCGAGACCAAAGCCAAGGAGGGCGTCGACCTTGCCAAGGAGATGGGCTTTCCGCTGATGTTCACGACGGAGCCGGAGGAATAGCGCGTCTTCAAGGCCGGCGGATCTGATAGCCGGTCTTATCCCGCACGAAGCCGCAATTCTCGTAAAAGCGATGCGTCGCCGGGTTCGTCGAGCCGGTCAGCAGCATCACCTTGTAGCAGCCGGCTTTCCAGGCCTCGGTGACCGCATGGCCGATGACGGCGCCGGCATAACCGCGCTGACGGTGATCGGAATGGGTGACGACGTTTTCGATGAGCGCATACGAAGCGCCGTTCCGCGTCATGTTCGGCACGACGATCAGCGTGACGGTGGCGGCGGCGAGATCGTCGGCAAAGCCGATGAAAACAGTCATGCCGGGCTGGGCGAGGATGGCCGAGAAGCGCTCTTCGGCCACGGCCTTGTCGAGAGCCGGATCGTTAGGGTTCAAATGCCGATAGAGGATGGTCAGTCCCGGGAGATCGCCGGCGGCAGCGGGACGGATGGCGAAATCCAGGTTCGGCACCGGCCTCACTCCCCCTTGTTGCCGAACATCTTCTTCAGCATCTCGGCCATGGGGCCGGTCGCCAGCACCTTCGGCTGATTGTGATTGCGGGCCTGATGGATATGGGACTGGCCGGCCGGCTTCTTTTCGGCAGTCTTGCTGTCCTTTCGCGGCTTCTCCTCCTCGGCCTTGCCGCCGAGCGCCAGCGCGATCTTGTTCATCAGTTGCGAATCCTCGTTTCGCACCAGCATGTCGGTATTATCGGCAAGCGTGTCGAGAAGCGGCTCAAGCCAGGCCCTGTCGGCCTTGGCAAAATCGCCAAGTACATGGTTCTGCACCATTTCCTTGACGCCGGGATGGCCGATGCCGAGACGCAGCCGCCGGTATTCCTTGCCGCAATGGGCGTCCAGCGACCGGATGCCGTTGTGGCCGCCATGGCCGCCGCCGGTCTTCAGCCGCGCCTTGCCCGGGGGAAGGTCGAGCTCGTCGTAGATCGCGACAAGATCGGCGGGCTGGAGCTTGTAAAAGCGCATCGCCTCGCCGACAGCCTCGCCGGAGAGGTTCATGAAGGTCTGCGGCTTGATCAGCAGCACCTTCTCGCCGCCGAGGTCGCCCTCGGCGATCTCGGACCTGAATTTCTTCGACCAGGGGGAGAAGCTGTGGCGCCGATGAATGGCGTCGACGGCCATGAAGCCGATATTGTGGCGGTTGCCGGCGTATTTGCTGCCGGGATTGCCGAGACCCGCGATGATCAGCATGGCCTGTCGTCCTCGCTTAAGCTTTTTCCACGTTCACCACCCGGAAACGAGAGCAAAGTCAAGCGGAAAGGGCAAGCTCGCCGGCAGCGTCATTCCGAAAGGTTCATGCCGTATTTCAGGAAGATCTGCTTCTGGACGCCATCGGCGATCAGTTTATCGAGGGCCGTCTGCATCCTGGCAAGCAGATCGTCGGGAAAGCTCTTCTCGCAGGCGATGCTCATCGGCTGAGCGGAGAGCACGGTCACCATTTCCACCGGCTGGTCGGCCTTCAGCTTGTCGAAATAAAGTTCGGAAATCGGCATCATGTCGATGCGGCCGCCGAGCAGCTTGCGCAGCGTCGCGTTGAAGTCGCTGGCGATATCGAGCTTGGTGAAGCCCTTCTCCTTCAGGATCGTCTCGGTATAATCCTCGCGCTGCGTGCCGATCGTATATTTCTTCGCCTCGTCGAGGTTGCCGGCGGTGACGCCGGAGCCTTTGCGGGTGATCAGGATGTTGCGATCGATGAGCAGCGGCTCGACCCATTTGAACAACGGGTCGCGTGCGCCATTGTGGGCGGTCGCGAAGACGCAGGTCATCGGCACCGTGCGAGCAAGGCCGAAGGCGCGCGCCCAGGGCATGATCTCGATCGTGTAGTCGACGCCGATCGCCGCCATCACTTTTTCGACCTGCTCGACGGTTGCGCCCTTGATCTCTTTGCCGTCGCGATAGTTGAAGGGGGCATAATCCTCGGTGGTGAAGGTTACCGTTTGCGCATGGGCGGCGCAGGGCAGCGCCAGGCATGCGAGAAGCAGGAGCTTTTTCATCATTTCATCTCCTTTATGAGGCGCGCGCGACGGCCGATTGCGAGACCATCAGTTCCTCGATCAGCACGGCGGCGTGCTGCGGACGGTGGAAGAGGTAGCCCTGGCCGTAATCCAGCCCCATCTGGTGGAGCGTGCGGCATTCATCTTCGGTCTCGATGCCCTCGGCAATGACGGTGCAGTTCATCTTGTGAGAGAGCGTGGTAATGCCTTCGATCAGCATGCGGCTCTTCTGGCGCACGTCGTCGTCGCCGTCGTTGATCGCGCGGGTGAAGGACTGGTCGATCTTAATGATGTCGACAGGGAAGCGGTTGAGGTAGCTCAACGACGAATAGCCGGTGCCGAAATCGTCGAGCGCGATACGGCAACCGAAACGGCGAAGCTCGGTGACGATCATGCGGATCTGCGGGTTGTCGTGCATCAGCACGGCTTCGGTGATCTCGACGACGATGCGCTCCGGGCGGATGCCGTGGCGGCCGACGATGGCGGCAAGCCGGGCCGGCAGCGCAGGCTCGAACTGCAGCGGCGAGAAGTTGATGGCGAGATAGGTATCCTGCATGCCTGATATGCGGGAAATCTTCGCGAGGTTGGCGATCGCCTTTTCCATGATGACATTGCCGACGCGGACGATCTTTGCCGTCTCTTCGGCGACGCTGATGATCTCGGCCGGCGGCATCAAGCCCTTCTGCGGATGGTTGAGGCGCATCAGCGCTTCGAAACCGGCGATCCCGCGACCGTTCAGATTGACGATCGGCTGCAGGAAGGCCTCGAACCAGTTGTCGACGAGACCGGCTTCGATATTGGCTTCGATCTCGGCGCGGCTGCGGGCGCGGTCGAGCATGGCGTTGTCGAAGAGCTGGGCGCCATTCTTGCCGTCGCGTTTCTTGGCGTACATCGCCAGGTCGGATTTCTGCAGCAGTTCGGCCGCGGTTGCGGCATGGTGCGGATAGATGGCGATGCCGACGGAGGCGCTCAGATGCATGTCGGGGGCGAACGGCGTTTCGAAGATCGAGGCGATCTGCTCGCACATTATCCTGGCGCGTTTTTCGGCATCCTTGGCCGGCAGCAGGATGGCAAATTCGTCACCGCCGAGACGGGCCGCATCGTCGGAGGGAGCGAGATAGGTCTTCAGGCGCTCGACGAGTTCGATCAGCGCCATGTCGCCGGCGGCATGACCCATGTTGTCATTGATCCACTTGAAGCGATCGAGATCGACGAAGAGGCAGGCGAGTTCCTGGCCGGCGGCGTCGGCAGCGGCGATCTTGCTGTCGAGCACGGCTTCGAAGCCCTGGCGGTTGAGCAGCCCGGTCAAATGATCGGTAATCGCCTGGCGGTGGTTGCGGTCCTCGGAGGCCTTGAGTTCGGTTACATCGGTCATGACCGAGAGCGAGAGGCGGTCGTGAACGCCGGCTTCCGCTTCCGATTCCATGATGAGAACGTCCATGATGCGGCCGTCGAGGCAGACGAATTTGACGGTAACGGTCATGCCGCTTTCGGCCTGGCGGCGCTTGACGAACTTGTCGCGGGTGGCCGAGGTGACGAGATCGGCGAAGTTGCGGCCGATGACGGCGGCGCGGTTATAACCGGTGGCAAGCAGCCAGTAATCGCTGACGGCAGTGATGCGGTCTTCCTCGTCGAGAGAGAAGAGCATGGCGGGCGTCAGATTATAGATGTCGGTGGCGCGGCGGTGCGCGAACTTCAGCTCCTTTTCCTCGCTTTCAAGCTTGGTCTGCATCTCGTTGAAGCTGCGGGCAAGCCGTCCCATTTCATCGTTCGACTGCCAGTCGACATGATGGCGGGAGCCGAGCTGACGGGTGGCCTCGATCGCGGCCGTCAGCCGCATCAGCGGCTGGATGACGAAGAAGCGGTTGCCGATCAGCGCCGTGCCGAAAACGGCCAGGACCGCGAAGAGGAAGATCGAGATGAAGACGACCTCTTCCTGCTTGAGACCAGAAAACAGACCGAGTGCGGGATAATAGACGCTGATGCTGCCAAGGTTCTTCGGGCCGTCGACGGTGTTGTAGATGATGGCGCGCGACACCTGCACGAGCTTGCCGTCAAAGGAGCGCGGGATGGTGGACTGACTGATGTCGAGCTGGCCCGACTGGTCACGCACTTCCACCTTGACGATGGCGCCCTGGGAAACGACCGTCGCGCTGATCTGGGTGACGCTCTCCTCATCGAGATCCCAGAGCGGCTTTGCCAGCGCCTGGGCATTGGCGACAAGAAGAACGGAAATATGATCGCGTATTTCTTTGTCGGCCCGTTCCGAGGAGAGAAAAAGGAAGAGAACAAAGAGGGGGGCGACAAAAACGAGCAGCGCTCCGCAAACAATTCCAAAAAATCTGTTCTCAACGGAATTGTTCATGGTTCCGTCTTCTCCCCCAGGCCGACCCTATCTGCTGTCGCGCGCTAAGGCGGGCTTCTTCGCAGCTGACGAAGCATGCTTTCACGAATACGTTAAATGTTGCTGAAACAGGGGCTTGCCGGGCAATGAAAAGCCCGCCTCCCCTTGGGGGAAGCGGGCCGTATGCTTTACAAATTGGTCGAAGCGATCAGGCTTCGGCTTCGCCTTCCGCAGCACTCTCGATGCCGGCAGCCGGAGCGATGATGGTCGCGATGGTGAAGTCGCGGTCGATGACCGTCGTGACGCCCTTCGGAAGTGTGACTTCCGAAATATGGATGCTGTCGCCGATCTTCTTGCCGCTGAGGTCAACGTTGAAGAATTCCGGGATCGCATCGGCCGGGCAGTGAACTTCGACTTCATGGCGGACGATGTTCAGAACGCCGCCGACCTTGAGGCCCTGGGACTTCTCTTCGTTAATGAAGTGAACCGGGATTTCGACGGTCACCTGGGTGTTGCCGGAGACGCGCAGGAAATCGACATGCATCGTGAAGTCGCGGACCGGATCGAGCTGGTAGTCCTTCGGCAGAACCTTGTACTTCTTGCCGTCGACTTCGATCGTCGCCACGGTGGTCATGAAACCACCTGCATGAATGCGCTTCGTCACCTCATTGGTGTTGAGAGCGATGGAAATGGGGGCCTGCTTGTCACCATAGATGACAGCGGGTATCAAACCGTTGCGGCGAAGTTCACGGGCGGACCCCTTACCAACCCGTTCGCGCGCCTCGGCCTTGAGCTCGTAAGTTTCCTGGCTCATGGCTATTCCTTTCGAGGTTATTTGGAGAGTTCGTCGATGGTCAAAAGCCTGTTCCGTCGAACCGGAGGCGGGTATAACCCAACCTCATCCGCGTTGCCTCCAAGGGTGTCTACGCGGACCGGTGGCCTATATTATAAGTCGCTCGGAAACGCAAGTTGCGGATTCAGGCAGTTTCGGCGAGCCGAATGCTGCGTTCAGGAGCGCGATGTTTGCGCCTGCTGCGAAATCCGCATTCCCGTAAAGCGGCAAAATCAGCGGTGCCGATGTAGGTGAGGTTGACATCGGCGCGCTTCCCCTCTTTGGATGCCGCAATCAAAAAAGCGGCTGAGGAGAAATCGGACTATGCGTCTTAAACTTGTCACGGCAACGAGCTTGCTGGCACTTTGCCTTGCCACCGCGGCCCAAAGCGTCGAGATCAATCAGGACGGCGCCAATGCGGTCAAGGACACTCTGACGAAGCTGCTGCCCGAGGACATGGCAAAGAGCGGCTTCATCAGCGTCAATCCGGCCGGTACGCGCTACGAGATCATCTACGATCTGGCGAAGCTGCTTGCCAAGGTCGATCCGGCGAAATTCGCGATCAACGGGCTGACACCGTTCTCGACGTTCGCCACGCCCCTCGACAGCGGGCTCTGGAATATCGAGGGTGACAACAAGCTCAACGTCTCGGGCCATTTCAAAGGCCCCGACGAGAAGCCGACGGATTTCGCTTATTCCATCGCTTCGCTTGGTTACACCGGTCTCTTCGACCCGGCGATCAGCTATCTTCGTTCCGGTACCTTCACCGCCAAGGACATCAAAGTCAGCAGCAAGTCCGACACCGAGGAAGTCCATGCCAGCATCGCCGGGATGGACCAAAAGCTGAGTTCGACCGACAGCGCCGGCGGCAACGGGCGTATCGATTTTGCGGGCAGCGGCTCGATGTCGACCTTCGTCGAGCAGGTTTCCGGCCTGCAAATGCCGCCCATTGAAATCCGTGCCGACTCGATCGATTTCGACGCCAAGGTGAACGGCCTGCCGGCCAAGCAGATCCGCGAGATCGTGCTTTTCGTCCTCGATCATCTCGACGAGAAGGAGTTGAGCCCCGAAAACAGCGACAAGATCAAGGGAATGCTCAAAGAGGCTTTCCCGCTTCTCGCCTCGTTCAGCGAGACGATCGGGCTCAACAATCTGACCGTCAGCAGCCAGATGGGCAATGGTGGCGTCAAGGCGTTTGGTTACAACCTGGCTGTGGACGGGCCGAGCGACGCCATGCGTTTCGGCTTCGGCATGAATGCGCAGGACATCAGCTTCGACAGCCCGCTGATGCCCGCAAACTATTCGCCGTTCCTGCCGACCAGCTTCGAGCTGCAACTCGCCATGCCGAATCTGGATTTCGCCACCTTCGGCGAGGCTTTGATGGCGATGGATTTCAACGCTACTAAGGAGCCGGAGCAGAGCGGCGACGAGATGGCGAAAAAGCTCTTCCGTGACGGTCGCCTCGCTGTCGAGTTTCCCAAGATCAGTGCCAAGTCTGAGGTCTACGACATCGACGTGACGGGCAAGATCGAAGGACGGGTCGACACCGAGAAGGACTATTCGATGGAGGCGACGATCTTTGCCCGCGATCTCGACAAGACGATCGCCGCCGTTCAGGAGCTTGCCAAAACCGATCCCGATCTCAACCAGGTCTCCTTCGGCATCATGATGGTGAAGGGCTTCGCCAAGACCGATGCGGACGGACGCTCGCGCTGGGACATCAGCATCAGCCGCGACGGCGCGGTTGCCGTTAACGGACAGGTGGTCAAGGGGCCGGACGCTCCGGATCAAGATCAGGGGCTTGAGACAGACCAGGAGCAGGAACCGGACCAGGGCCAGGATGCGGCACCTGCGCCGCCGCAGCAGCCTTGAGCGTTATCAATCAGATAAGAAACAAAAGAAGCCGGCCTTGTGCCGGCTTTTTGCGCCTTACATGACAAGCTTCGCGGAATGATTGGATCGGCGGTTTATTCTGGTTAATTCACACTGCTCGATGAGCGTGCCCGGTGATAGCCAGGTCCATGCAGAAATTGAAAGAGCCGGTCGAATGCCGGCTCTTTTCAATCGAAGAGGCTGGAGACGGACTCTTCCTGGGCTGTTCGGCTGATGGCTTCGCCGATCAGCGGCGCCGTCGTCACGATGCGGATATTGTGCGCCGAGAGCACGGCCGTCGTCGGCTGGATCGAATCCGTGATGACGAGTTCGCGCAGCTTCGAGGAGGTGACGCGGGTGACCGCGCCGCCGGAGAGGACGCCGTGGGTGATATAGGCGGTGACGCTGGCTGCGCCCTTGGCGAGCATCGCGTCGGCCGCGTTGCAGAGCGTGCCGCCGGAATCGACGATGTCGTCGATCAGCAGGCAGTCCTTGCCGGCGATATCGCCGATGATGTTCATCACTTCGGATTCACCCGGCCGATCGCGACGCTTGTCGACGATGGCCAGAAGACAGTCCAGCCGCTTGGCAAGGGCGCGGGCGCGAACCACGCCGCCGACATCGGGCGAAACGACCACGACGTTGCTGAGGTCGTAATGGCTCTTAATGTCGCGCGTCAGCACAGGCAGGGCGAAGAGATTGTCCGTGGGTATATCGAAGAAGCCCTGGATCTGCCCGGCATGGAGATCGAGCGTCATCACCCGGTCGGCGCCGGCTTCGGTGATGAGGTTCGCGACCAGCTTGGCGGAGATCGGTGTGCGGCCTGAGGCGCGCCGGTCCTGGCGCGCATAGCCGAAATAGGGAAGCACCGCGGTGATGCGGCGGGCTGAGGAACGACGCATCGCGTCGATCATGATCAGCAGTTCCATCAGGTGGTCGTTGGCAGGGAAGGCGGTGGGCTGCACGAGGAAAACATCCTCGCCGCGCACATTTTCCTGGATTTCCACGAAGATTTCCTGATCGGCAAACCTTCGAACACTGGCTCTCCCCAAGGGAACGTTGAGATAGGTGCAGATCGCTTCGGCGAGTTGCCGGTTCGAATTGCCTGCGAAAACCTTCATTTTGGTCCGCCCGTTATGCGCTGATAGCCGCGCTTTTTAGCCAGCTTCCCCGTGAATGCAAGGGCAAAGGCGCCACAGGCTTTCATATTTGCGAAAAGTTTGTGACTAACCGCCCCGCGTCTGCCGCCAGGAGGAGAATTCCGCGATGGTTTTCGAGCCGATCTGCTGCATCACCGAGGCGGGAACGCCAGCCCAGGGATCGGCCGCGGCCGTCGGCACGCTTTCCTGCCCCTGGATGCGGTGCAGGCGACCGCCGCTACTGTCGAGAATGTCCCAGACATAGACCACGGTGACCTTGCCGTCATCGCTGAAGGCGGAGAGATAACCTTTGAGAATGTAATCGCTGCTCGCATCGGTCGAGCTCCTGATGGAAAGGCCGTGGGCCCGTGCCTCGGCGCCGAGCTGGCGCGAGAGCGGGGTCACCGCCTGAACCGGTGCGCCGATGATCGGCAGGAAGCGCACGGTGTTGCCGCGGGCAGAGGAGGGGCCGGGCAGGGCGGCGGTCTGTTGCGGCTGTTGCGTCTCGACCGGCAGAGCCGACTGCGCGGGAAGCCCACCGCCGGAAGCCGGCGGCGGCAGTGATTGCCCTTCGATCGGGGCGGAGGCGGCCGGCGAGGAACTGCTCCTCGACAGGGCGTCTGCCTGCTCCTGCATTGTCGTCGGCGGCGCGCCCGTGCCGGGCCGATAGGCCTGCTGCGACTGATCATAGGCTGGATGGTATCCGCGCGGCTGCTGGTCGCCGGCGAAACTGGGCTGGCGGGTGCCCGCCAGACGCTCGGCCTCGCTCTGCGTCACCGGGCTCGACGACGCGCGTGCGGAGGAATCGCCGATATCGACCTGCGGCGTCAGCGCATCGGTGGTATTGCAGGCGGTCAGTAGAGCCGTGACGACCAGGAGCGTGGGCACAATCGCAGCTCGCGTCATCCCTTGATCCGTCCTTCCCACATTCGCATCAGCCCCGTCCGAATTTATGGGGGCGGGGGCGGGCGTCTGTCAATTCCGGAATCTCATCGGTCAAAGACCGATGAAATCGAGAGGGTGGCGGGACAACGCGCGCGGCGCATCCGCCGTCGTCAGATAGGTCTGGCCGAGCGTCATCGCCGTGCCTGTGTCGGAATCGGCGATGATCATGTGCACGAAAAGCGACATGTTCGGCTCGATCGGCTGCGGATTGCCGGCATGGAACATCTGATGCTCCATCCAGGAGGGCGAGAAGCGGGCGCCGAGCGAATAACCACAGGCGTTCAGCCGGTGGCGGGCGAGGCCGCGCTCGTCCATGATCCTGGCATGCATGTCGAAGACGTCGCCAAAGCTGTGGCCCGGCTTCAGCACGGTCTCGATCGCCTCGATGGTTTCGCGGCAGGCATTATAGAGCTCGCGGTGGCGTTGCATCGGCTCGCCGATGGCGATCGTGCGCATCATGGCGGCATGGTAATGCGCGTAAGTGCCGGCCCATTCGAGCGTCAGCTGGTCGCTTGCGTCGAGTTTGCGGCGGCCGGCCTTGTAGCGGCAAAGCAGGGCATCGGCGCCGGAGCCGATGATAAACTCGTTGGCGGGATAATCGCCGCCGCCGGAAAAGATCGCGCCCTGCATGGCGGCGAGGATATCGGCCTCGTCGGCGCCGGGCTTCGTGAGCCGGATCGCGGCGTCGAGCGCGTCGTCGGCGAGAACAGCGGCGCGCTCGACATAGGCGACCTCAGTCGGGCTTTTGACGAGGCGCAGCCGGCTGACGAGATAGGATGCGTCGACGATCTGGCCGAACGTGGTCAGCTGCGCGTCGAGCAGCCGGGAAATACGGCCGGTCATGCCGTGCGTGTCATATTCCACTCCGATGCGGGCGCCGAGCAGGTCCATCTCGACCAGCAG
Organism: Rhizobium sp. N122; assembly: GCF_002211295.1. Taxonomy (NCBI): domain Bacteria; kingdom Pseudomonadati; phylum Pseudomonadota; class Alphaproteobacteria; order Hyphomicrobiales; family Rhizobiaceae; genus Rhizobium; species Rhizobium sp. N122. The sequence continues at coordinate 94,307 of NZ_LOKU01000003.1, forward strand.
GTTCTTCAGGTCGAGCGTCGGATCGGCATTGACCCGGTCGACCCAGATGTGGATGTCCTCGAGGATCGAGGTGTGCCTGGCCTGGCGAAGATCGGCCGAGCGGGTGATCAGCGCCATGGTGCCGTCGCTCTTGACGATCAGCGTCTGGAAGAAGCAGTAGCCGAAGGTGTCGTAGCCGGTCAGCCAGTACATGCTTTCCTGGGCGAAGAGCAGCAGGGCGTCGAGCTTTTCTTCCTTCATCTTCTCGGTGAGGCGCGCAAGCCGGCTTGCGAATTCGGCCTTTTCGAAGTGCAGTGCCATTCTGCTCAAGTCTCCCTGATTGAGATCGCGGAAATCTGGCGGCCGTAATCCGGCTCCTTGCGATGTGTCGTCCTGCGGTAGGAAAAGAAGCGCTCGCTGTCCGGATAGGTGCAGAGGCCAAGGCTTTCCGCCCGCACGCCGGCTTTCGTCAGCCGGTCGACGGTCAATGCCGGCAGATCGAACATGGCGTGGCCGGGCTTTGCCGAAGGCGCGAAGAAACGTCGGTAATCCGGGTTCTCGGCGAGGAAGCGCTCGACGAATTCCGGGCCGACCTCATAGCTTGTCTGGCTGATCGACGGGCCGAGGCAGGCGATAATGCGTGCGCGGTCCGCCCCCAGCCTCTCCATGGCGGCGATGGTGTTTTCAAGCACGCCCGTCAGCGCCCCCTTCCAGCCGGCATGGGCGGCGCCGACGACGCGATTGTCCGGGTCGGCAAACAGGATGGGGCCGCAATCGGCGCCAAGCACGCCAAGCACGATGCCGGGGATGCGCGTTACCATCGCATCCGCGTCGGGGCGGGCGCCGTCGTAATCGGCATCGATCGTCACGACATCGGGGGAATGCACCTGATGCACGGTCGCCAGCCGCTCGACCGGCAGGTCGAACCAGGCGGCGACGCGGCGGCGGTTTTCCAGGACCTTGTCGCGTTCGTCGTTGGAGCTGAGGCCGACATTGAGGCCATGATACAGCCCTTCGGAAACGCCGCCGGCGCGGGTGAAATAACCGTGGCGGATAGTGCCGCCCGCCGCTTCGTTCAGCAGCGCACTTTCGATCGGTGCGGGAGAGGCCGCGTCCTGCATCTGTGATTCCGGGGTTTTTTAAGAGGTTTGTTATTATCCCAAGCGCATCGCACTGGCGGCGCGCTTCAAGTTCTTGGTCGCGCGGATGTTGAACCAGCCGCGTGCGCCCTGTCAATCCACCGGGCGAAAGGGCATGAGGTCGACTGCCGGATGAGAGACGGCCATCGCCTTGAAGAGTTCACCCATCCGGCCCTCACCGGCGCCGGCGAGCCGTTCGACTGCCGCTTGGATAACCTGCTGCGTTTGCGGCTCGCGATCCTGGCCGAGGGCGGCGGCACGTTCGAGGATGCCGAGCCCGGTCAGAAAATCACCTTGATGCAGAGCGCCGTTCAGATGGACGCCGGCCGCAAGCGCGGTTTCGGCGAGCTGCTGGAAGTCGACATGGCTCGTCAGATCGGCTTCACCGGGATGGGCGAGCGGCGGGTCGAATTCATGCATGCGCACGGCCTGCAGCGTATCGCCGAAGCCGGTGACGAGATGACCGTAATCGATCGCGAGCGCCGTGCCGCCGAAGGCGCGCAGCCGCTCGCAGATCGCCATCATCACCGCCTGGCGGGCAGGCGAGATTTCGAAGAGCGTGCCGAGCGGCAGGTTCTGCACCGGTTCGGGCAGAAGCGCCGGATCGAGGCCGGCGACGCCGGCGGCGAAGGTCAGCTCGCCCTCGGCATCAATGCCGATCATGCGCTCGCGGAAACCCGTCGGCATGCGGACGAACTGGCGGATCGGAATGGCGTCGAACAATTCGTTGGCGGCGATCAGCGTGAAGCCTGGCGGGACTTCATCGAAGCCGCCGTGCCAGGTGATCTTCTCGCCGTAGGCTTCGAGCGTCTGGCTCTGGACGTCGCGCAGGCGCTCGCTGGTTTCGACGAGATGCACGGTCATCGCCTCCATGAGGGGCGGGGCGATGCGGGAAATGACGCGCAGCATATCCGCCATCATCGTGCCGCGGCCGGGGCCAATCTCGACGAGGCGCACGCCCGCCGGCGTGCCGTGACGCTGCCAGGCATGGACGATGAAGACGCCGATCATCTCGCCGAAGATCTGGCTGACTTCGGGCGCGGTCACGAAATCACCGGACCGGCCGAAGGGCTCGCGGGTGCGGTAGTAGCCGTGTTCGGGATCAGCCAGGCAGAGCGAGAAATAATCAGTGACGCTGATCGGTCCGTTGGCCTGGATGATCGCCTTGATTTTTTCGCCTAAAGCGGTGGTCATATCGCGCGTCCTGCCGTTTCAGAGCTGCAGCGCAGCCTGGCGGCGGGCCCTGAGCATCGCCCAGAGGCCGAGCAGGATCATCGGGGAGGAGAGCACCATGCCCATGGTCAGCCAGTTCGTGCCGAGGAGGTAACCGAGCTGGGCGTCAGGCTCGCGGAAGAATTCGACGAAGATGCGCGACAGCGCATAACCGCAGACGAAGACGCCGGTGATGAAGCCGGGGCTCTTCAGCGCCCGCATGCCGTAAACCAGGGCGGCCAGCACCAGGAGGAGAACGATGCCTTCGAGGCCGGCTTCGTAAAGCTGGCTCGGGTGGCGGGCGAAGGGACCGCCGGTCGGGAAAACCACGGCCCAGGGTACGTCGGTCAGCCGGCCCCAGAGTTCGCCATTGATGAAATTGGCGATGCGGCCGAAGAACAGCCCGAAGGGAACGACGGTGGCGACGATATCGAACAGGCTCCAGATCGGGATGCCGTTGCGGCGGGCAAAGACGATCATGGCGATCGTCGTACCCGTCAGGCCGCCATGGAAGGACATGCCGCCGTTCCAGATCTCGAGCGCACGGATGGGACTGCGCATGACGGCGGGAAGATCATAGAAGAAAATATAGCCGAGACGGCCGCCGAGGACGACGCCGAGGGCGGCCCAGACGATGAAATCGTCGAGCTGCGTCTTAGACATCGGCGAGACGTTGCCTGGCCAGAGACTGTCATTGGCGGCGAGACGGCGCGCATAGGCCCAGCCGAGCAGGATGCCGGCGACATAAGCGAGACCGTACCAATGAATCGCCAGCGGGCCGATCGAAAAGGCGATCGGATCGATGTCCGGGAAAGGCATGATGGCAAGGAGATTGGCTGCTGTCGGCAAGGTTTTCCCACCTGTTTGGTTGCGCGGAACATGCCGCTGCGATCCCGGACGGTCAAGTCCATTGTTCGTGATGGCGCTTTCGCGGCCCGTTCCGGCAAGCCGATCCAATGCAAAGCGCTTGCATCGCGGGTGGCGAAGCCCTACCTCAATCCTTGAGGCCCCAAAGGGCTGAAGTTCACCTCATGCGAAGGGAGAAAAACGCCATGACGACCGGAACGAACCGCATCATGGACGAATTCGCCAAGCTGATGACCGATGCGGCAGGTGCTGCCCAGGGCGTCCGCAAGGAGATCGAGACCGCCTTCAACGCCCAGGCCGAGCGTTGGCTGAACAGCATGGATATCGTCAAGCGCGAGGAGTTCGAGGCCGTGCGCGAGATGGCGATCAAGGCGCGCGACGAAAACGAGGCGCTTGCCGCCCGCATTGCGGCGCTTGAGGCGAGGCTTGCCGGCGAGGGGCACTGAAGCGCGTCGCGATCTTTCAGATTCCCTCCCTGGCCGTTTGTCTCCACAACCGCAAACCGCTGAGCACTTTGCGCGGCATGCTTTAACGTCCCGATATGACGCAGATGCGGCGTTGCCTTCATGCCACACGCCGCATCCGTCACAAAAAATTCAGGTGAGTTTTCCACCTGTGGACACTGCCAAAAAAGCCAATTCGCAGAGTCGCTTATTCTCCCTTCTGAATTGAATTTCGAAGAGCCTTTCCACAGTGGCGCGGCCTAATTTCCCCTCAGGGGGCTGGCAGGTGGCAAGGGGCATTATACACTGATTTTAAATGATGATTCGAAGCGACTTGGTAAGCTCCGGGCAGGTTATCTGCGTTAAGTCTGGCAGCGGTTCAACGATCATCCGAGTGGTGGTTCCGGTATTTGCGTGTGTCTTTTCTTGTGTTCGTACACCAAGTTAGGTCGCATTCGTTCCGGTCAAGAAGGTGCTGCATGAACCTGATGGAATTGGAAGTCGAGCGTCAGTCGAACCCGGTCGATATGATCGAGTACGTTGCCTCCAACAACGACTGGTCGTTCGAACGCTCCGGCGAGGACGAGATCGCGATGACGGTCGAGGGCCGCTGGACGGACTATCACGTCTCCTTCTCCTGGATGGAGGAATTCGAGGCGCTGCACCTTGGCTGCGCCTTCGATATCAAAGTTCCCGACATCAGGGTCAACGAGGTGGTTAAGCTGCTCTCGGCGATTAACGGGCAGGTGCTGATGGGGCATTTCGACCTCTGGCGTCAGGAAGATGTCGTCATCTTCCGCCAGTCGCTGCTGTTGGCTGGCGGCGCGGAGCCCACCAACCGCCAGGTGGAGGTGCTGCTTTCGAGCGCGCTCGATACCTGCGAAGCCTATTTCCAGGCATTCCAATTCGTCGTCTGGTCCGGCATGGAAGCGACGAAGGCGATGGAAGCCGTGTTGTTCGAAACAGTCGGCGAGGCATAAGATGCCTGCAAACACGTTCTCCTCGACAAATCCGGTCGTCCTGATCGGCGCCGGAAATATGGGCGGGGCGATGCTCTCCGGCTGGCTGAAAAGCGGTGTTCCGGGCTCGGCCGTCATTGTCGTCGATCCCGGCCCGTCGCCGGCGATGCTGGCGACGATCAGTGAGGCCGGCGCGACACATGTGGTTGCCGCTCCCGCGGATCTGAAGGCCAGCGTGCTGTTTCTCGCGGTCAAGCCGCAGGTGATGGAGGCGGTGCTGCCGGCGGTGAATAGTGCCGTCGGGCCGGAAACCGTCATCGTCTCGGTGGCCGCCGGCAAGACGCTCGGTTTTCTCGAGAAGCATCTGGGCAAAGCCGCCATGGTGCGGGCCATGCCGAATACGCCGGCAATGGTCGGGCGCGGCGTCACCGGCGCCTTTGCCAATTCAGCGGTCAGCAAACAGCAGCGCGAACGTGTCCATTCCCTTCTCAGCGTCTCGGGTCCGGTGGAATGGGTGCCTGCGGAGGCCGATATCGATGCGGTGACGGCGCTTTCGGGCAGCGGTCCTGCCTATGTGTTCTATCTCGTCGAATGTATGGCGGAGGCAGGCCGTAAACTCGGCCTGCAGGCGGACCTCGCCATGCGTCTTGCGCGGGAAACAGTCGCGGGGGCTGGTGAACTTTTGCACCAGTCCCCCGACGACGCTTCGCGGTTGCGGCAGAACGTGACCTCTCCCGGCGGAACGACGGCGGCGGCACTCGCCGTGCTGATGGCCGAAGATGGCATGCAGCCTCTGTTCGACGCGGCACTGGCGGCGGCGCGCAAGCGGGCCGAAGAGCTGGCCGGCTGACGGAGACGATATGGCCGAGGAGATTAGCTACGCCGATTTCGAGCGTGTCGACATTCGCGTCGGCACGATCATCGAAGCCAGTCTCTTTCCGGAAGCGCGCAAGCCGGCGATCAAGCTGGTCATCGATTTCGGTCCCGAGATCGGCATCAGAAAATCCTCGGCGCAGATCACCGTGCATTACACGCCCGAAAGCCTGGTTGGCCGGCAGGTGCTTGGTGTCGTTAATTTCCCGCCGCGCCAGATCGGGCCGTTCCGCTCGGAAGTGCTGACGCTGGGATTCGAGGACGAGAACGGCGCGATCGTGCTTGCGGCCATCGGACAGCGGGTGCCGAACGGCCGCAAGATGATGTGAACGCGGCTTGCTTTATTCTATCGCGTTTCGCCTGATGCGCTCGCGCCGGCTGCTCCAGCGGCTCTGATTTCCTGCAAAAATGGATTGCTGCGCCGCTCATCGCCGATGCGGCTGCCGGGGCCGTGGCCGCAAATGAAGCCGACCTCGTCTCCGAGCGGCAGCACCTTGTCGCGGATCGAATCGAGAAGCTGCTGATGATTGCCGCCCGGCAGGTCGGTGCGGCCGATCGAGCCGTTGAAGAGTACGTCGCCGAGATGGGCGAAATTCTGCGCACGGTTGAAATAGATGACATGGCCGGGGGCATGGCCGGGCGCGTGATAGACTTCGAATTCGTGGGCACCGAAGGCGACCTTGTCGCCATCCTTCAGCCAGCGGTCGGGCAGGACGTTGCGCAATCCTGTTATGCCGTATTGCGCGCCCTGGGTCTCAATGCGCTCCAGCAGCGGCAGATCGTCCTGGTGCGGGCCGACTATGTCGACGCCGAGCGCTTGCTTTAACTCCGCGGCGCCGCCGGCATGGTCGAGATGGCCGTGCGTCAGCCAGATTTCCTTGATGAGCAAGCCGTTTTGCGCGATCGCCTGCAGGATGAGCGGCACATCGCCGCCGGGATCCACGACGACGCCTTCCTTGGTCTCGGGATCGAAAAAGATCGTGCAGTTCTGCTGGAAGGGTGTCACCGGAATGATGCCGGCCTGGAGCATGCCCATAAGTGCCTCGCTTGGTGTCTCGGATGCTCAGGGTATAGTCCGAAACCGCGTCAAGGACAGCCCGGAATCTTCTGTGACTGCTGCCGGCCTCACGGCAAAAAGACGGGCTGCAACAAGAATTTATGCCTGGCGATATTGTCGTCAGCGGCCAGAAAATTCTTATTTTATTTAATTTTTCCAATGGCTTGTGAATAGTGTCCCGCAAGCGGTCTTTCGCGCTGCGGAACGTATGGGAACATCGTGGAATGCCGTGCGTTGTCCGGCCATCGAAACCAAGGAGACGCTCAGATGACCTTGAAGAGAAACATTCTAGTGGCCGGAGCCGTGCTCCTGGCGAGCGGCGGTCTGGCGCAGGCGGAGATGATGGCGACGACCGTCAACGATCTCAACGTCCGTGCCGGCCCGGGCCCGCAATATCCGGCGGTCGGTCTTGCCACCCGCGGCTCGACCGCGGTGCTCGACGGCTGCATCGAAGGCAGCCGCTGGTGCCGCGTCGATGTCAACGGCATGCGTGGCTGGGTCTATGCCGATTACCTGCAGGTCGATCACGGGGGCAACTCGGTTATCGTCGAACAGCACCGCGCCGAGATCGGCGTTCCCGTCGTGACCTACGAATCGACGGCCAGCGTCGTCCCGGTTGACCCGCAGCCGGCGCCGGGCGACGAGTTGATCGGCCCGGTCGGGGCGGTCGAGACCATCACCCCGCCGGAGACGGTCCGCACCTATATCGACACCAATCCCGGCCAGACGGTGCAGCTCGGCGGCGATGTCGTCGTCGGCGCGGAGGTGCCGGCCGATGTTACCTTCCAGTCGATCCCGGATTACGAATACCGCTATACAAGGATCAACGACCGGCCGGTGCTGGTTGATCCCGGTACCCGCCGGATCGTCTACGTTTATCAGTGATGTAAGCGGCAAAGTTACAGTGAGGCGGTCGGCTGACCGCCTCGCTTCCAACCCGTCCTCTTCCTCCCATGCCTCCCGCATGGGTTGATTTTTTCTTAACGCTTTCCTTCCGAATATGATAAAATACTAATATGCCAACGGTTCGGCATATAGCGGCGATCGGGGAGATCGCCAGAGGAGGAAAGTCATGGAAGCGCTACTTCCGCTCGTCATACAATTGATTGCCGGTGCCATCGGCGGCAATGCCGCGAGCGCCGCCTTGAAGCAGCATGCAATCAATGTCGTCGCCCGCACGATCGCCGGCGCGATCGGCGGTGTCGCCGGCGGCATGCTGCTCGGCATGGTCGGTGGGGAAGCGGCAATGACCGGCCTGATCGCCGACGGCATCGGCGGCCTGATCGGCGGCGGCATTCTTTCGACGCTTGCGGGGTTGGTCATGGCACGGGCGCATCGGTAAATGCCCGCGGGCGTTCAGCCTGGCGCCGCGCGTCCTTTCAGCCGTGCGGCGCCGCAACGCTTTGAATCACTGGGTCGACCGCGCGAAACATTTTATCCGGCAGCGACTGCGGCTGGATACACTTCCTTCGTGTCGCCGTTCATCAGCGTTTCGGAAACCGGCGTCACCTCAGCAACCGAGCCGGTGAGGAAGCACTCGCTGAAACCAGGGAGTGCTTCCGGCAGGATTGCGTGCTGTAAGACCTCGATGCCGCGACGCTTGGCGAAACCGTTTGGTGATATCAGGTGAGCTTGAACAGCCCGCCGCCATAGGCGGGCTCGCCCTTAAAGCCGGCGCTTCAAACTCCATGCCTGTTGATTGTTGTCCCCATTACGTTTTATCCACAGATGCAAGGGGTAATGGCGTATTGCTTCGGAGTGCCGGACAGGCCTTGGTCAGGGAAATACTGAGGAAATAACGGGGCTCCCGCAGAGGCTGGAACACTCACAGTGACGCAAATTTATGTCAATAAAGCTGGCATATCTTGGTGAAAATTTCCCGCGGGAGCGGGAAGAGAAAGGAAATGCGGCGTGTCACGACAGACCGGCCCGAAAACAGCCAAGCCAGAGCCGCTGGCCACGCCGATGGAAGATACCGACATCATCGATTTCGAGATCATCGAGCTGTTCTTCTTCGCCTATCGCGACTTCGTTTCCGATCCTGACGCCATCCTCGAAACGAGCGGCTTCGGGCGGGCGCATCACCGCGTCGTGCATTTCGTCAACCGCAACCCCGGCATGACGGTGGCCGATCTTCTCGATACGCTGAAGATCACCAAGCAGAGCCTTGCAAGAGTGCTGAAACAGTTGATCGATTCAGGCTATATTCGCCAGGTTGCAGGGCCAGAGGACCGGCGGCAGCGCAAGCTTTATCCGACGAAATCGGGACGAGAGCTGGCGCTTGCCCTTGCCGAGCCGCAATCGCGCCGCATTGAGCGGGCATTCGAAGGGGCTTCTGCGGAGGTGCGGGAGGGCGTAAAAGCTTTCCTTAGAGGCATGCGGGACAGACAGAAGGCGGTTTGAATGGCGGTCAAGACAGGTATTTCCGACGATGCGGCGCATCTGCTGGTGGTCGACGACGACTCGCGCATCCGCGCGCTGCTCAATCGCTATCTCGCCGAGAACGGATTCCGCGTCACCGTCGCCGCCGACGGCGCTGAGGCGCAACGCAAGCTCGCGGGCCTCGATTTCGACCTGATCATCATGGATGTGATGATGCCCGGCGAATCCGGCATCGAGGTCACCCGCGGCCTTCGCGCCATCAAGAACGTGCCGATCATCATGCTGACGGCGCTGGCGGAATCGGGCAACCGCATCGAAGGCCTCGAGGCCGGCGCCGACGACTATCTTTCCAAGCCCTTCGACCCACGCGAACTGGTGCTGCGCATCAACAACATCCTGCGTCGCAATGCCGGTGGCGAGGGACCGAAGATCGAACAGGTGATGTTCGGCCCCTACACCTTCTCGCTGACCCGCAAGGAACTGAAGAAGGCCAGCGAAGTGATCCGGCTCACGGACCGCGAGCAGGAGATCATGCTGCTTTTTGCACGGCGCGCCGGCGACACGATTCCCCGTCACGAACTGATCGGCAACGACACCGAAGTGGGCGAGCGGACGATCGACGTGCAGATCAACCGGCTGCGGCGCAAGATCGAGGACGATCCGGCCAATCCTGTCTGGCTGCAAACCGTGCGCGGCATCGGATACAGGCTGAGTATCGACTAAAGCATGTCGCGCAAAAGCGTGCAGTGGTTTTGCGGAAACGGCATGCGGAAAAACAAAGACCTAAAGCGCAAGGAGCGAATCTGAAAGATCGCGACGCGCTTTAGATATAGGGATAGAGGCCAGGACCGGCGCTGATGGTGACGATCGACAGCTTGCGGCGGGAAGACCGCAGTTCTGCGCCGGGTTGGCGCTGGATCGTCCGCTGGCTGCGCCGGCGGCTGCCGACCGGGCTTTACGCGCGATCGCTGCTGATCATCATCATTCCGATGGTGCTGCTGCAATCGGTCGTCGCCGCCGTCTTCATGGAGCGCCACTGGCAGATGGTGACGGAGCGGCTGTCGCTCGCCGTCACCCGCGACATCGCCGCGATCATCGAGATCATCGAGACCTACCCGCAGAATTCGGACTATAGCGAGATCGTCCGCATCGCCCGCGACCAGCTCAGCCTGCAGATCTCGATCGAGCCGGACGGCGACCTGCCGCCGCCGCGCGTCAAGCCGTTCTTCTCGATCCTCGACGGCATCCTCAGCGACGAGATCACCGACGAGATCCACAGACCTTTCTGGATCGACACGGTCGGCAATTCGAATCTCGTCGAGATCCGCATCAAGCTCGACAACAAGATCCTCAGGGTGCTGACCAAACGCAGCCAGACCTATGCCTCGAACACGCATATCTTCATCGTCTGGATGGTCGGCACCTCGCTGGTGCTGATCGGTATCTCGATCCTCTTCCTGCGCGGCCAGATCCGGCCGATCCTGACCTTGGCGCGCGCGGCCGAAAGCTTCGGCAAGGGGCAGAAGCCCGATAATTTCTATCCGCGCGGCGCCGACGAGGTCCGGCGCGCCGGCCTTGCCTTCATCCTGATGCGCGAGCGGATCGAGCGGCAGATCGAGCAGCGCACCGCAATGCTCTCGGGTGTCAGCCATGATCTGCGCACCATCCTCACCCGCTTCAAGCTGCAACTGGCGCTCGCCGGCGACAATCCCGATCTGCATGGGCTGAACGACGACGTCGACGATATGCAGGCCATGCTGGAGGCCTATACGGCCTTCGCACGCGGCGAGGTCGAAGAGGATGTCGGCGAGCTGAAACTCAGCGAGGTCTTCGCAAAGCTGGAATCCGATTTCGCTCTGCACGGCAAGACATTCAGCTATTCGATCGAAGGCGATGACGACATATCCGTCAGGCCGAACGCTTTCATGCGTCTCGTCACCAACCTTGCCTCGAATGCGCGGCGTTATGCGGGCAGGCTCGACATAGAGGCCAAGCACAGTGCCAAATGGTTGACCGTCATCTTCGACGACGACGGGCCGGGCATTCCGGAAAAGAATCGCGAGGATGTGTTCAAGCCGTTTTTCCGGCTGGATGCGGCCCGTAACCTCGATGCCTCGGGCACCGGCCTCGGCCTTGCGATCGCCCGCGACATCGCCCGCAGCCACGGCGGCAATGTCACCCTCGGCGACAGCCCGCTCGGGGGGCTGAGGGCGACGATCCGCATTCCGGCTTAGACATCGGTGGCTGCCGTCAGTTTTACGGCCTTGCGCGCATCGAAATCACCAAGCCGTTCGACGATCCAACGCCAGAGGGCGGCAACCTGCATGAGGAGGTCGCGTCCGAGCGGGGTCAATTCATATTCGACGCGCGGCGGCACTTGCGGATAGAGCGTGCGGATAATGAGGCCGTCTCTTTCGAGGGTGCGTAGCGTCTGCGTCAGCACTTTCTGGCTGATGCCCTCGACCCTTTCCATGAGACGCGAGAAGCGCAAGGGTGCGCCGGCATCGGAGAGCACGTGCAGGATGCGCAGCGGCCATTTCGCCGCCGCCCGCTCGATCAGTTCGCGGGCCCGCGCATCCTGTTCGTCCGTCATGGAGCAGCAGAAATCGAATATGTCGCTGGTCAAGTCAGTTACCTCAAGGTGTGTATAGATCGTCTGGGTACCTTCTTTCGATCGGATACGATAGACCATACATCAGCCGGGAACCAAAGAAGGAAGGGTTTCCGATGGCCAGGGTCTGGTTGATTACAGGAAGTTCGCGCGGTCTTGGCCGGGCGCTGGCGGAGGCGGTTTTGGCCTCCGGCGACAATCTGGTGGCGACGGCGCGCGATTCCGCCCACCTTGCCGATCTCTCCGAGCGGTATGGCGGCCAGGTGCTGACGGTCGCCCTTGATGTCACTGACGAGACGGCGGCAGCGGCGGCGGTCGAGGCTGGCGTGAAGAGGTTCGGGCGCATCGACGTGCTCGTCAACAATGCCGGCTACGGCAATGTTTCCTCGATCGAAGATACGAGTCTTGCCGATTTCCGAGCACAGATCGAGGCCAACCTGTTCGGCACGATCATCATGACCAAGGCGGTCATCACCCTGATGCGCGGGCAAGGGGGCGGGCACATCATCCAGTTCTCATCCGTTGGCGGCCGCATCGGGCCCGCCGGGCGCGGCGCCTATTCGGCGGCGAAGTTTGCTGTCGAGGGCTTTTCCGAGGTGCTGTCGAAAGAGGTCGCGCCATTCGGCATCAAGGTGACGGTGATCGAGCCCGGCGGATTCAGAACCGATTTCGCCGGCGCCTCGACGGTGCTTACCGAAGGGCGGCAGGATTATGCGGAGACGGTCGGCGCCACCGTGCGCTTCCAGCGTGAGTATAACGGCCGCCAGCCCGGCGATCCCGCCAAGGCGGCCGCGGTCATCGTCCATATCGCTGGTCTCGATCAGCCGCCGTTCCGGCTGCTGCTTGGCAGCGATGCGGTCAGCAATGTCGAGAAAGCCGATGCCGCGCGTATCGAAGCGGATCGGGAATGGCGCGCAGTCAGCGTCTCGACTGATTTCGAGCCCGATGCCGAGGTGGGACCCATGCCCTGGGAAAAGAAGGCCGGGTGAAGGTCTCCAAAAAACAAAAAGCGCCGCTGAGGAGCGGCGCTTGGTATCTGGGATTGCTGAGCGATCAGCCGGCGGTGCAGAAGTGGCTGCGGCCGTCATTGCCGATATAGGTGCCGCTGCGCGGATCGAAGGAGCGGTAGCGGTAAGCGCAGTAACGCTCCCATTGCGGCGACCAGGGCTCCACGGCGGCGCGGGCCGGCGCATAGTATCGCGGCTGCTCGACATATTGCGGCTGCTCGACATAGACTCGGCGCGGGGCGCGATAGACCGGGGCAGGCTCGTAATAATCCGGCTCGTAGGCCGGGTCGATGTAGCGGCGCTCTTCGTAGGCGGGACCATTATTGGCATTAGCGATGGCCGAGCCGACGATCAGGCCGGTCGCGAGACCGACGGCGCCGCCCACGAGTGCATCGTTGCCGTTGTGATGGTGCCAATGACGGTCGCGGGCCGATGCCTCGCCGATGGCGGAAAGCGTGAGTGCGGCAGCCGTTGCCGTCAGCAGAAGAGTCTTGGCGAGCCTGTTCATCAGCATAAAGTCCTAATCCCGGGAACCGAACGCCGGTTCCTTTCTCGATGATGACAGTAGTATCGATTGGTAGCTGAACGAAGGCTGAACGACAAAACCCGGCATTGCTGCCGGGCTTCAACTCGAAATTCGACAGCCTTGTTAAGGGTTCAGCCCGCAATCTGCAGATTGACGGCCTTGGGGCCCTTGCCGCGGCGATCCGGCTCCGTGTCGAAGCTTACCTTCTGATTTTCCGTCAGGCCGGCCAGCCCGGAGGCTTGAACGGCAGAAATGTGAACGAAGATATCGGCGCCGCCCCGGTCCGGCTTGATGAAGCCGAAGCCTTTGTCGGTATTGAAGAATTTTACAGTGCCAGTCTCTGCCATGCGTCAGGTCCTTTTCTCTCTGCCCGCCATCCACACGGGCAGCATCATAGCATTGCCTCCTTGCGGGAGGTGTTGGCAGGCAATTCTTGAAATGTGAGAAAAAGGTCCCCTCTACCTCGGCCTGCTCCAGGCAGGACTTTCGCCCGCCATTATCGGAACCGGCTGACCGGGATAATTGGCGTTCCCGGCGCGCAAATACTTAAGGACTTCCCATGCTCGCAAAATGCCCGAACGCGCTGAGAGTGCTGCGTTAAACGAATTTTGGCAAGTAAAAGTTTTTTGCCGTGTTGGCCGCAGCACACCCGCCCGGATATCCAATTTGCGCAAAAACGCAAAATTTCCGTCGCCGATAGGGAATGATTAACGTTTTATATCGTCTGCAATATAAATTTCGAGCAGATTTTCCCAAAAGTGCAACGTAAACGCGTCTTCTCGGTTCCGACAAATTTTTTTAAAAGACGCCACTCACCCATATTTGGACGCGTGTTCAGGCGGCTGGCACACGTCGCCGCGCGAATCCGGGTACGAGTTCGACTACAAGCATAGCGATAAACATGAGCGCGCAACCTGCATAACCGGTCGCCGGCATCGTCTCGTCGAGCAGCAGGGCTGCGAGCGCGGCGCCGAAAAGCGCTTCGGAGGAAAGGAAGATCGCGGCCTGCGAAGGTGTCGTGTAGCGCTGGGCGATCACCTGCAGCACGAAGGCGAGGCCGGAGGAGAAGATGCCGACATAGAGGATCTCGGGTCCTGCCGCCCATATCGCCGACAGGGTGATCGGTTCAAAGGCTGCGGCAATCGCGAACGCACAGACGGCGGTGACGGCGAATTGCGTGGCCGAGAGCGCCAGCGGCCTTCCTGTCGCAGAAACGGTCGTGCCGGCAAGGGTGATCTGGATTGCCCAGAAGACGGCGCAGGCGACGGTCAGGAGATCGCCTGACGTGAGCGCCGAGAGATGGCCACCTGACAGGAGATAGATGCCGGCGACGGCCATCAGCGCGCCCGGCCAGATGATCCAATGCGGGGCGCGGCGCAGGAAGAACACGGCAATCAGCGGCACGAAGACGACATAGAGGCCGGTGATGAAGCTGGAATTCGTCACAGTCGTCGTCTGCAGCCCGACCTGCTGCGTGACTGCGCCGCTGAACAGGGCAAGGCCGGTGAGGATATAGAGTTTCGCATGGCGAGCGCTTGTCTTCGCCTTGGCTTTGCGCGCTTCAAACACGACGAAAGGCAACACAGCCAGCGTGGCGACAGCAAAACGCAGGGCGATGAACCAGAAGGGGCCGACCGCCTTCATCGCCGTCGACTGGGCAACGAAGCCGCCGCCCCAGATGGCGGCTGCGAGCAATAGCAGGAGGTTCGCCTGAGCGCGCGTCATGTCGTCCTCGATGGGGAAGGGGATGTGCCCCAGCGGTTAGCAGTTGCGTTTCCTCTAGGCAAGGGTGAAGACTTCATACCTGTCGGCGGAGATGACAGGATGCGACGAGAAGAAAGCCGGCTGGCCGGCGATACGGCAGGATATTCAGGCGGGCCGCTGGCGAGCAAGCTCGGCCTTGGGCGCGGGCAGGTGGCTGCTCTTCTCGGCGTTCCCGAAACGATGGGCGACATTCATGGCTTCGATGGTTTTGCCTCGGTCACCCTTGCGCTTCCGGAGACGCCTCGACGGGCGTTCGACTATGTGCATCTGTTTGTGACCGAACGAGCGGCGCTGGAGGCTGTCGCGGTTAAGCTCTTCGGTATTCTCAAGCCGGACGGCATGCTCTGGATCTCCTGGCCGAAAAAGAGTTCGCGGGTGCCGACCGATGTCACCGAGGACGTTCTGCGGGAGACCCTCCTTCCGACCGGTCTTGTCGACGTCAAGGTCTGCGCCGTCGACGAGATTTGGTCCGGGCTGAAATTCGTCATCCGCAAGGAACTGCGCGGGGCGTTGTGATCTTTCAGCCGTTGTTGGCCTCAGCGCGCGAAACCCTGAGCAGCGCGCCGTTATCTTCATCCGTCACCATCAGCAGCGCGCCGTCGGGCGCGACGATGACATCGCGAATGCGGCCGTATTCGCCCTCGAACAGGCGCTCTTCGGCGACGAAGGCGCCGCTCTCGTCGCGCTGCATGCGCGAGAGCAGTTGGAACTTCAGCGCCGCGACGAGGAAATTGCCGTCCCATTCCGGAAACATGGCGCCGCGATAGATGGTGAGCGCGCCGGGAGCGATCGATGGATCCCAGTAATGCAGCGGCTGTTCCAGCCCTTCCTTCGCGGTGCCCTCGCCGATCTCGGCACCCGAATAATCGCGGCCGTAGGTGATGATCGGCCAGCCATAATTTTTGCTCGCTTCGGGCTGATTGATCTCGTCGCCGCCGCGCGCGCCATGTTCGACGGTATAGAGTTTGCCGTCCTTGCTATCGAAGGTGATGCCCTGTGGATTGCGATGACCTTTCGACCAGATTTCCGGCAGCGCCTTGCCGCCGTCCTTGAAGGGATTGTCGGCCGGGATGCTGCCGTCGGCATTGATGTGGATGATCGAGCCGGCATCGTCCCGCCAGTCCTGCGAGCGGTCGCGGTCGCCGCGGTCGCCGACGCTGATGAACAGCGAACCGTCACGGGCAATGGCAATGCGCGAGCCGTACTGGATATTGCCTGAGGTAAAGCGCTGCATGGTGAAAACAGGCAAGACGGCGTCCAGTCTCGTCTCGTCAGCGGAAAGCGTGGCGCTGAAGGCTTCGGTGCCGGAGCCCTGTCCGTTAGCGATGGCGGCGGTGAAATAGAGCTTTCTCGATGTCGCAAAATCCGGAGAGAGTGCCACGTCCATCAAGCCACCCTGGCCACGGGCGCTGACTTTGGGCACGCCGCCGATCGGGTCGGAGACCTTGCCCTCGCGGATGATGCGCATCCGGCCCGGCCGCTCGGTGACGAGGTAGGCGCCGTCGGGCAACACCTCGACCGCCCAGGGATGGTCGAGGCCGTCGGCGAGCTTGTCGACACGGACCGCCAGATCCTGGGTATTGACGGTGTCGGCCGCCTCGGCTGATAGGGCGCCGATCAGAAGCAGCGCTGCGGCGATTTGAAAGGCGGATATTCTGGTCATCTTGCTTCCCCGTCGTCTGTCACGCTGGAACGTGGAGCGGGCAGGGGAGAGCTTCAACCCTCATTCGATTCGATATAACGGCTTTGTGTTTGCCGGTTGAACGGAACCTGTCGCTTGTCCATCGACCAGTTCGGCTTCGAGGATATAGCGCAACGGCCCGCGTTCTGTCGCATCGAAAGGCCAGCAGGTGGTCAGCACCAGATGGCGGCCGTTGGAGGCGGGATCGATGCCGCTGGCATCCCAGGGGGCGATGCGGCCTTCGCCGGCCTTGAAGGTCAGGACCTTGCCGTCACGACGGGTGACCTCGATGGTATCGCCGGGCTTTATATATTGCAGCCAGCGAAAGTGGGTGTCGCGATGGGCGGCGATAACAGCGGTGCCTTCATCGCCTGGCTGCGGCGTGTTGGCGAGCCAGGCAGGTCCAAAGGCGAGAGCTTCGCCGGAAGCGCCGGACAGCACGATCGCCTCCTTGCCGAGGCGCGGCGCACGCACCTTGGCCTCCGTGGTGAAATCAGCCCAAGGCCAGGGTTTTGTCTCCTGGCCCTTGAGTTCCGCGGCGAAGGCGCGTTTCAGCAGGATCTGGGAGAGCTCCGCCTTCGCCTTCAGCAGGAAGCCGTCGCCGATCAACGCCAAGCCGTAAAGCGCAAGGCCGGCAATGGCGACCGCGATGGCTTTTTCGATCGAGGAAAGACGCCAGAGGAAGAAACCCTTCCTCTGGCGCGCCTTCGGCCTGTCGTGGGCCGTGGCAGCGGCCATGGCGAGTTCCAGATAGGTTGGAAGCGGCTCGAATTCGGCCGCTTCCTCGTTCTGGCTAGCGAGGAGCCTAGAGACCATTTGGCTTGGCTCCGAGTGCGATCATGCGTTTGATGCGCCGACGCCAGACGGCGAGCCCGCTTGCCGCCGTCAGCGCCAGGAGCAGCATGGTAAGCCCGCGGATGATCTGCTCGTCGGCGCGCGTTGCCGTCTGCGGCAGGTTCACGGTCGAACTCTTCTGCGCGATCATCGTCGCGGCCTTAGCGGTCGGGGCTGCGGCCATCAGGTTTGCGATCTCAGGCGATGCGGCGAGATCCCGCGTTCCGGCCGCGGCCTGCTGCGGTCCGGCGTTTCCTGCGGGCGTAGCCGCGCCATGACGTTCTCCGCCGGCCGGAGGCGTAGCGTCTTCGCCGAAGACCTTATCGAAGTCCCAACCTTCTGGCAGGTTGAGCGGCAGTTTCGCCGAGCCGAGCGGCTCGCCGGCCGGCCGAGACGGGGTGACGTCGACGGCGACCAGGCTGGTGAGGCGGGAGACGAGGTGATGGGCGAGCGCCACCGTCTCGATATCCTTGTCGAGCGCAGCCGGATCCTGACGCTCATAGGCGCGGGCTTCGAAGTCGTCGATCTTGCGCCGCGCCCACAGCTTGGAGATGCCGCCGCCATCGGCGGCGTTGGCGATATCCATTTCGACGCGCCAGGGCTGATCGCCGGTCTTGCCGACGATCTCAAGCTTGCCGGCGGTCTTATTCCCAGGCAGCTCCGCGGTGAGAACGACGGGTTCACCGCTGTAAAGGTCCGGCATCGGGTTCGGCGAGATGTCCTCGGCGGCGATGCCTTTGAAATGCGCTGATATATCAGTCATGGCGGGGTTCTGCAGCTTGGCGAAAAGCTCGCCCATGCGGCTTGCCACCTGATCGGCCGAGCCGATCTGCGTGAAGGTCCCACGGCCGATTTCGGCAGCCTTGGTCATGAAATAAGTATTGGGCGCCGAGCCGATGCCGACGGTGAAGACGCGGGCGTCGCCGCGGTTTGCGGTGATTTCCTGGAAGAGCTGCTGCTCGTTGCCGATCGCACCGTCGGTCAGAAACACGACCTGCCGCAGTGCTCCGGGTGCGACCGGTCCCTGATTGTGCAGCGCATCCTCAAGCGCGGGCAGCATTTCCGTGCCGCCGTCTGCGGTCAGGCCCCTGACATAGGCGATCGCCTTTTCACGGTTATCCGGGGTAGCGGCGACGAGGCCGTTGAAATAGTCGGTCATCGTGTCGTCGAAACGAATGACGTTGAAGCGGTCGTCGGGGTTCAGCCTGGAGATGGCAAGCGCCAGGCTCTGCCTTGCCTGCTCGATCGACGGGCCGGACATGGAACCGGAATTGTCGATGACGAAGACCACTTCGCGTTTTGCCGGCGCGGCTGCCGCATCCGGCGCCGTGGGCGGAGTGACGAAGGCGAGCAGATAGGTCTTGCCATCCTTCACCTCGCGGAAGAGGCCGGCACTCGGCAGCTTGCCGGGGGCAGCTTTCCAGGTGAGCTCGAAATCCTTGTCGGCGGGAACGGCGTCTCCCTTCAGGCTGATCGTTTTCGCTTGATCGCCGTCCTGGCGGATATCGACCTCGTGGAAGGACGATTTGACGTCGCCGAGCGGGAAGCCGGCCTTGAGGTCGACGGTCAGCGAAACTGGATTGATCTTCGCATTTTCGCGCGGATCGAGCGCGGGGGCTTCGATCTTCTCGCGGTTTTCCACCGGATCGCGCGGCGTGGCGAAACCGGCGCCGTTGTTGAACTCGACGGTGTGGACGATCGGGGCCGGATTGTAGCGCGGAGCGACGACCATCGGGAAGCGCAGTGAGAACGCGCCGCCCGACTGGTGGACCGTCTGCTGATATTCGATCTGAACGACGATCTCTTCCCCGGGGCCGATATTGGCGACCTGGTTGGTGAAGATGTTCGGCCGCTGCTGTTCGAGAAGCGCCGTCTTCTTGCCCTCGGCCTTGGCCTGCTCGTAGATCTCGCGGGCTTCCTGGCGCGGCTTAATCTGGCCTTCGATGAAGCGTTCGCCGATCTGCATCTTCAGCGCGTCGACGGCGGAATTCTCCGGCAGCGGGAACACATAGGTGCCCTCGACCCAGCCCTGGCTCGGGTTCTGGAAACGCTGTGTCACCTTCACCCGTGCGATCGGGCCGGACACATCGATTGCGACGTCGGTCTTCAGCCGCGGCGCTTCGACATAAAAGCCCGGCTCCTTCGACGGGAAGAGCAGCGAGCCGCTGTTGACGTCGTTCGGCCGGACGAAGGCCACGAGTTGGCCGGATGCCTGCTGTGTCTCGGCGCGGGCGGCGGAGGCAAGCCCCAGTATTGCCATTACACAGGCGACAAAGGCGGTGGCGGCGACAAGAAATGAAATGGAAATCCGGCGCATGCGCATGCGCCCGATGGCGAACTCATCTTCCAGAAACATTGGCGTACCCTCAATAACCAATTTTGGATAACGCAATGATGCGGCTTCGATCTCGGCGCGCTCGCGACCGAATTGCGGCGGCGTGCGGCATTTGTTGCGGCTTATTCGTGGCGATGACGAAATCCGACGATCTGTCTGATTTCAAAAGACATAGGCGCCGAAAATCGCGATGGCCGCACGCGGAAGTGCGGGATGCTTTCGGGGCGTCCGGCACGATACGCGCCGGCATCGGATCGAGAGGAAGATTGGGCTGAACGGGATCGCGGCCGGCGGCGGGGCGGTTTTGTCATGGGTGCCGTTCATCAGCAATACCTTAAAAAACAATTCATCCAGATTGATTATGACTGGGCGCCGCAAGCCATGCCGAAGAGGACGGCGGGTCGGCTCGCCGGTGCGGCGAAACGATCAATAAGAATCATTGCCCCCATCACGCCTTTGCGCTTGAAATGCCGTCATACATTGGACATAGAGCTAACCGCAGAACTCCGGTCTCGGCTTTCTGCCCGTTTCAACCAATAGGACCGATATCATGGCCTTCCTTGCCGATGCTCTTTCCCGTGTGAAGCCTTCAGCCACCATCGCCGTCTCTCAGAAAGCGCGCGAGCTGAAAGCAAAAGGACGTGACGTCATCGGCCTCGGTGCAGGTGAACCGGATTTCGATACGCCCGAGAATATCAAGACGGCCGCCATCGACGCGATCAACCGCGGCGAGACGAAGTACACGCCGGTTTCCGGCATTCCCGAACTGCGCAAGGCGATCGCCGCCAAGTTCAAGCGTGAAAACGGCCTGGAATATACCTGGGAGCAGACGATCGTCGGCACCGGTGGCAAGCAAATCCTGTTTAACGCCTTCATGGCGACGCTGAACCCCGGCGACGAAGTCGTCGTTCCGGCGCCCTACTGGGTGTCCTATCCCGAAATGGTGGCGCTGTGCGGCGGCACGCCGGTTTTCGTTTCGGCGACCCAGGAGCATAATTTCAAGCTGCAGGCCGCCGATCTCGAAAAGGCGATCACGCCGAAGACCAAGTGGTTCATCTTCAACTCGCCGTCCAACCCGACGGGTGCTGCCTATACGCATGCCGAGCTCAAGGCGCTGACGGACGTGCTGATGAAGCATCCGCATGTCTGGGTGCTGACCGACGACATGTACGAGCACCTGACCTATGGCGACTTCAAGTTCGTCACGCCTGTCGAAGTCGAGCCGAAGCTCTACGATCGTACATTGACGATGAATGGCGTTTCCAAGGCCTATGCGATGACCGGCTGGCGTATCGGTTATGCGGCCGGCCCGATCCAGCTCATCAAGGCGATGGACATGATACAGGGTCAGCAGACCTCGGGTGCGACGTCGATCGCCCAATGGGCGGCCGTTGAGGCGCTGAACGGCACGCAGGACTTCATTCCGGCGAACAAGAAGATCTTCGAAGGCCGCCGCGATCTCGTCGTTTCCATGCTGAACCAGGCCAAGGGCATCGTCTGCCCGGTGCCGGAAGGCGCCTTTTACGTCTATCCCTCCTGCAAGGGCTTGATTGGCAAAACCGCACCCTCAGGCAAGGTTATCGAGACGGACGAGGATTTCGTTTCCGAGCTCCTGGAATCGGAAGGCGTTGCCGTCGTTCATGGCTCGGCTTTCGGCCTCGGCCCGAACTTCCGCATCTCTTATGCGACCTCGGAAGACCTTCTCGAAGAAGCCTGCCGCCGCATCCAGCGCTTCTGCGCCGCCTGCAAGTAAGCGGACTGCGACAGTCTCGATCGAAGGCCTGCCGGCGACGGCGGGCCTTTTACTTGTGGCGACGTTGACGATGTGGCTGCATGTAGCTACATTTGAGTTCATGAAGACCGTTTCGATCCGCGATGCGAAGAACCGCCTGACCGAGCTTGCCCGCGAGGTCGAGGAAGGCGAGACCATCGTCGTGACGCGCAACGGCCGGCCTGTGTTCGATCTCGTGCCGCATCAAAAGCGCGGCGGCTTGGACCTGGAAGCCGGTCAGGCTTATCTTCGTGCGCGGGGCATCACCAATCCTGTACCGTTCATCGCCGATGATTTTGATGATCCGCTGCCCGAGGATTTTCTCCTGAAGCCTTTGCCGTAGCAATGAGGCTTCTCCTCGATACTCATATCGTTCTCGCGATCCTGCGCAAGGACGTGGGACAGAGGTTCCCGGAGATCGCGGCGCTGCTTGGTGATAGCAGGACCGAGGGATTCGTCAGCGTCGCAAGTCTCTGGGAAACGGCGATCAAGGCTCGTCTGGGAAAGCTGGATCCTGGTATGCCGCTTGAAGACATCGCGCGGTCGCTCGAAGAAATAGGATTGATACTGTTGCGGATCGACATCCCGCACGTCATCACCGCCGCCGAACCCGAGCCGAAGACGCGCGATCCCTTTGACCGCCTGCTGCTGGCGCAGTGCAAGGTCGAGAGCTTGCAGCTTGCGACGGTCGATAGATTGCTCGTCGATCATCCGCTGGCGCTGCGACTCTGAATCAGGCTTACGTCCCGATTCAAGATCTTGCGGCATTGATTCCGCTTCGACTCGCAAGTCGTTGAATTCCGACTCAAATCGTGACGGGGAGCGTCGGTGGCGCGGGTGATCTCAGGTTGCGGGCAGCCTTCAAACCAACTAGATATCCGGCATCAAGTTCAAGTTGCCGCTTCGGGAGGCCGATTTTGCAGAGTAGCGCCGTCATCGTCTGTTCTGACGTTAATATGCTGCCGGCTGCCTGCTGCACTCTGCTTTCCGTCAAGCGTAATTTGGTGGACGTCGGCCTGGAGTTCCTGCTTCTCGGTATCGACCTCAAGCCGAACGAGATCGCCGAGGTCGAAAGTTTCGCGCGTCTGCACGACATGACGATCAAGGTGCTGCCTTATGTGACGCCGGAGACGGCAATGCAGGCGCGGGGCCGCTGGTCGGGTGCGACACTGGCGCGGCTCTATATGGATCTGCAGATCCCCGAGAATGTCGAACGCCTGCTTTACCTCGATGCCGACGTGCTCGCGGTGGCGCCAGTCGACGAACTCTTTACGATGGATCTCCAGGGCAAGGCGCTTGCCGCGGTCGACGATTATGTCATGGCCTTTCCAGAGAAAGCCGGAGCACGGCAGCGGAAGATCGGCATGGGCGAGGGCGGACGCTATTTCAATGCCGGCGTATTGCTATTCGACTGGTCGGTCTGCCGGGAGAAGGGGCTTTTCGCCAGAACCCGGGAAATCTTTGAGGAGCGGTCGCATCTTTTCGAGAACAACGACCAGGATGCGCTGAACGTGACGTTCGACGGCGACTGGCTGGTGCTCGATCCGCGCTGGAATACGCAAACGGGGCTTTTGCCTTTTGTCGATCGGCCAGCCATCTTTCACTTTACCGGTCGGAAGAAACCGTGGCAGGCGACCGTGCCCTGGGTGCACCGGCGGATGGCCAGGCACTATGCCGAGGATCTGGACAACACGCCCTGGGCCTCGTTCTGCAGGCAGCCGACGATGATGGGCCGGGTGGCGGGCTTTCTCTCGCATTTGGGAAAGCAGATCGGCGGGCTGGCGCGGCTTGCCCGGATGCGCGCCTATTTCAGCAACAGCTAGCAAGGCGTGTCCTTGGAAGGTGCATGTGAGCCGATATGGAACCGATCCCCAGTGATTTAGCCGCCGCCGATAGCGGCTTCAATTTCCTGACGCCAGACGGATGGACGGCGCTGCTCTCGCGCTATTCGCACATCGTGCTGGTGGCAAACAGCGAGGCGGTCGATTTCGAGCGGCTCAGAAGCGAGCTGCCGGAGACGGCGCTCTACGTCTTCTTCAACAATGTCTACAAGGTGCTCGACGAACCCTTCACCGGTCATGCAGTGCTGGTTGCCCGCAGCGGCGTGATGGGCGCCAATATAGTCCACCGGCGCGAGGTGACTGACGTCCTGCGGTTCTTCGCCGGCGATGATTTTCTGGGTGTCATCAACATCCGCGTTTCCCCCGAGGAGAACTTCAGCGAGGAGAGCCGCTTCAACGCCACCGGCGCCCGCCACCTCGATCTGACGCAGATGCTCGCCGATCTCTATCCGACAGGCAAGATCGCTACGAGCGGCTTTGCGATGGCGCTCTGGCTCGCCGACCTGCACCTGCCGGGCAAGATCCTGCTTGCCGGCTTTTCGGCAAAGAGAAGCGAGAAATGGAAGGTCTTCGACGTGCACGATTGGACGTTCGAGCAGATTTTCCTGCGTCTCTTTGCCAGGATGGGCACGATCTCGATGATGGGGGGCGTCGATGCCAGCCCTTATGCGGCGCTCGGCAAACGCTTTCCGCAGGTGCCGCCGATCGAGATCGCGATGACGGCGGCCGAAGTCCTGTCCGAGCGGCTTCACAATGCGAACAGCCAGATCGACAGGCTGATGTCCGTCACCAAATCCATCCGCGCCATCGAAAATTTCTTCCGGCGATTCAAGCCGAAAACCCGTAAAGAACGTTTCCTGGAAAAATCCAAGGATTGACCGACGCACCTGGCCCAAAGGTGCGACGGCTGAGTGCGCGCTGCGGTGCGCCGTCTTCAAAGGCCCAGCGCCGTCAGCATGACGAAGGTGGCAAAGAGGATGAAATGCGTCATACCTTCGATGGCGTTGGTCTCACCGTCATTGAGGTTGATCGCCGCGGCAATCAGCGTGATCGTCACCATCACCGTCTGCACCGGGGTCATCGCCATGATGAAGGGCTGGCCGGTATAGAGCGCGATCGCCTCCATCACCGGCACCGTCAGGATCACGGTGGAGAGCGAGGCGCCCATAGCGATGTTGACGGTTGCCTGCATGTGGTTTCTGAGCGCTGCCCTCAAGGCGGTCAGAATCTCGGGAGCGGCTGAAATCGCCGCGACGATGACGGCGGTCACGGCGATCGGCGCGCCGCTGTCGCGCAGGCCCTCGGTCATGAAAGCGGCCATGAACTCGGCCAGCAGGCCGATGATGACGACGCCGACGAGAATGGTGGCGATCGAGATTGCGGCCGGCTCGTCGGAGCCATGTTCGTCCGGACTCTCCTTCATCCGTTCGGAGCGCGGGTAGCTGTAGCTGAAGAAATAGCTGTGCTGGCCGACCTGCATGCGCAGGAAGAGGCCGTAGAGCGCAATCATCGCGACAATGGTGAAGGCGGAATAATAGTGCCATTTATCGCTGGGCACGAATTCCGGAACGATCATCGAGATGCCCATGGCGGTCAGGATCATCACGCCGTAGGTCTTGCCCGAATTGTCGTTGTAAGGCTGTTCGCCGTGCTTGAGGCCGCCGAGCAGGGCGGCGAGACCCAGAATGCCGTTGATATCGAGCATCAAGGCGGAATAGATCGTGTCGCGCACCAGTGTCGGCGAACTCTCTCCGCTCATCATGATGGCGAGGATGATGACCTCGACGGCGACGGCCGACAGCGTCAGGATCATCGTGCCATAGGGATCGCCGACCTTGACGGCGAGCAGTTCGGCATGATGGGCGACACGGATCGAGGCGAGAACAATAGTGCCCACCAAGGCGGCGGCGGCGATGAGCGCGACACCACGTCCCATCTCGATCACGGCATGTTCCAAGACATAGGCGACCGCCGCAACGGCAAGCGCGGCGACCAGAAACTTCTCTTCTTTCAAGCGTGACGCAATCCCCACGTCCTAGCTCCCGTCCTGATTCATGCGTTTTATCTAAGTCACTG
This sequence comes from Rhizobium sp. N122, assembly GCF_002211295.1. NCBI lineage: Bacteria > Pseudomonadati > Pseudomonadota > Alphaproteobacteria > Hyphomicrobiales > Rhizobiaceae > Rhizobium > Rhizobium sp. N122. The sequence goes on from NZ_LOKU01000003.1 coordinate 119,664, forward strand.
ATTTCGCATATCAAGCAGGTTGCTATCCAGTGCCATTTGCAGTCTTTGACGTTTAATGGAATACTGAACGCCATCGGGGCCGGAAAGCAGATCGCGGCGTCCTCGAATTCTCGTCAAGCGGCCGCGATGATCCGGATCCTGTCCGGAAGCGTGCGAATGCGCAAAAGAAGATGAGGAGACGGATGCATGATCAAGGTGGTCTACGAAGTCGTGCCGCATGACGGCGGTTGGGCCTACAGGCTTGGAGGCGTCTACTCCGAAGCATTCCCGACCCATGCCGAGGCGCTCGAAGCTGCGCGCATCGTTGCGGCCGAACAGCAGGTCGGCGGCGATTCCGCCGAGATCAGTTGGCAGGATGAAAACGGCAAGTGGCATGAAGAATATGCCGAAGGCGGCGACCGGCCGGAAACCGAGGTGGTGGATGGTCAGTGGAAGGACCGTGCGGCTGGAGCCTCGCAAGGCATTTGAAGTCAACCATCGTTTGCCAAAGCCCGCGCGACAATCGCGTCGACGAAACCGCGCTTCTCGGCGGTATAGCGGTTGCCATCCATCCTGAATTCGGCTGCCAGCCTGCGTTTGAGCGCGGCATATTCGGCCGCTGCGTCTGGATGCGCGATGAGATAATCCCGGAAAGCCAGCCTGTTTCGATGCGTGCCATTGCCGGCCGGGCAGAGATAGACCCGCTGCCGCGGCACCGACCCTCTCGATAAAAACGCCCAGACCTCGTCGTCATAACGATTGCCGCGCGGTTCGTAGTCTTCGGTCAGAAGTACGCGCGTGGCATCCTCGATATGCCCGAGGCCGGGAAGAACGACGTCGATGTCGATGAGCGGCTTGGCGGTCATGCCTGATATGGACGTGCTGCCGACGTGATCGATGGAGAGCGCCTGCGGCAGCAAGACGAGCAACCTGTCGCGGATGCGCCGGAAGGCCTGCGGCCATTGCGGGTCGTAGGGCACGAGTTCAACCGGGTCGTGGGGCATTTGTCTTCATCCGCTAAAGCGCCGCGCATCAGATAGGACGCAGTTTGAATGCTCTTTTCGGTTGAAGGTTGCGCATGATTCTCTGCGAAAATCGAATCCGGATTTCGAGAGGTTAAGTGCCGATCGAATATCGGTGATAGTCCTGAAGCCCCTTGACCAGTGCGTCGAAGGTGGCGCGGCAGCGCGGCGAGGTCTTCAGGCTCTCATGCATCGCCACCCACGTGCCGAGCGGGATCTTGAACGCATCCGGCAGGAGGTGAACCAGATCGGGATTATCACGTGCGAGCCCGATCTGGCAGAGACCGATGCCGACGCCGGCGCGGATTGCCGAAAGCTGGGCGAGATTGCTGTCGGTCCTGTAGGAGAACTCGACGCCCGGCACTTCATAGCGTTTTGTTACCATGCGGACATAGGCCGTCTGCCGGTCGAAGCCGATGAGCCGGTGGTTTGCGAGATCAGCCAGGCTTTGCGGAATGCCGTATCGTTCGAGGTAGCGGCGGTGGGCGTGGAAACCGAGCGGGATATCGCCGATGCGGCGCACGACGAGCGCGCCTTGCTGCGGCTCGGCCATGCGCACGGCGATATCGGCCTCGCGGTTCACCAAATCCTCGATCGCATCGGAAGCCGAGAGCTCGATCTGGAGTTCGGGATAGGTCTCCTGCAGCGGTCCGAGAATCCCCGGCATCACTTCGACGGCGATCACCTCGCTGGCGCTGACCCTGACGGTTCCGGCGACGCGCTCGCGCTCACCGGATGCGGTGCGCAAAAGGGCGGCGGCGGTTGCCGCCAGCGTCTCGGCATAGGGCTTCAGTGCCAAGGCGGCTTCGGTCGGCAGCAGCCCGTTCGGGGATCGGGTGAAGAGTTCGGCGCCGATTGCCGTTTCCAGTGCGTCGACATGACGGCCTATGGTCGGCTGCGTCAGCCCCAACTCGCGGGCGGCGGCCGAAAGCGACCCTTGCTGGAGCACGGTCAGGAAACTGCGGTAGAAATCCCAACTCGGTTCGGTGTTCATGTATTTTTGTATAGCAGATGCATTTATTTCGTCAATTTTGTTTATTGCGGCCCGGTGGCATAGTCCTTCTAGTCAGTCGAAGGAGATGGTTGTCATGAGCAGCGAAATGAAGAAGACGGTGCTTGTTCTCGGCGCTACCGGCGGTATCGGCGGTGCGGTTGCCCGCAAGCTGCTTGCGCGCGGCTGGCGCATCCGGGCGCTCAACCGCGAAGCCGCCAAGGTGTCGAGGCGCGAGCCGGCTTTCGAATGGGTGCAGGGCGATGCGATGAATGCCGGTGACGTCCTGAGGGCGGCCGAAGGCGTCAGTCTGATCGTGCATGCCGTCAATCCGCCCGGCTACCGCAATTGGGAGACGCTGGTGCTGCCGATGTTGGACAATACCATCGCCGCTGCCCGCGCCGTCGGCGCACGCATCGTACTGCCTGGAAACGTCTACAATTTCGGTCCCGATGCCCTGCCGGCGCCGGCGGAGGAAAGCCCGCACCATCCGCTGACGAAGAAAGGGGCGATCCGCGTCGAGATGGAGAAGCGGCTGGAAGCGGCATCGCAAGCCGGTGTTGGCGCGATCATCGTCCGGGCCGGAGATTTCTTCGGCCCGGGCACGACTGGAAACAGTTGGTTTTCATCGGGTTTCGTCACGCCGGGCAAGCCGGTCGGCACGATCAAGAATCCGGGGCAGCGCGGCATCGGCCACCAGTGGGCCTATCTGCCCGATATGGCGGAAACTATGGCCCAGCTCATTGAGCGGGCCGATCGGCTGCCGCTCTTTGCCCTCTACCATATGGAGGGGTTCTGGGATGCCGACGGTATGCAGATGGCCGAAGCGATCAGGCGTGTTGCCGGCGGTAAGGCGAGGATCGGCCGTTTTCCCTGGTGGATCGTACCGCTCGCCGCGCCGTTCGTTCCGATCATGCGCGAGATCAAGGAGATGCGCTATCTCTGGAAGGTGCCGCTCAGGATGCGGAACGCCAGGTTGATAGCCGAACTTGGCCAGGAGCCGCAAACGCCGATCGACGAGGCCGTCAGAGCTTCGCTTGTGGCTCTCGGCTGCCTGCCGGAACCGCATCATGACACGGCGACGGCCCTGATTATGCCTTCGCCTGAGAATGCGGGTTAAGTCTCGAGTTCTGCCAACGCGATCCGGGCGACCGTCAGGGCCTTTTCTGCCTGCTCGATGTTGGGGTCGCCGAGGAACCAGGCGGCAGATAGGCCGGAATAGGCGGCGATCCATTGCAGCAGCCGCTTCGGCTCCAGCCGAGCCTCCGCCGAAACGACAGCGAGCTGGCGGCGGAAACGGGCCGGATCGGTGATGACAGGCAGTTCTTCATTGGCGAAGATATTGGCGAAATCGAAGCCGCGTTCGCCATGGAGCCGCTTCGGATCGATCGCCAGCCAGCCGCGCGCCTCGAAATCTAGAATGTTCTCGTGATGAATATCGCCATGCAGGACGGTGAGGTCGCGCGGATCGGCGAGCAGGGCGTCGGCAATCGCCGAGCAATCGGCCAGCGTGCCGCCATGGTTTTGGGCTGCCGGCTCCAGATCGCGGAACCAGCGGGTGAGGGGCACGGGATCGGGCAGCGGTTTTTCGCGCGGCGCATGCAGCCGTGCCGCCGTCCGGCAGAGGATGCGGCTCGCCTCATCGTCCTCGCCGTTCATCGCCATGGCAAGCAGCGAGCGTTTTCCCGTCGCCCGTTCCAGGAGCACCGCGTCGTCTTCATGAGCATAGACATGGGCCGCGCCGTCGCCGTCCCACCACTGCATCAGCAGCGCCCCGTATCGTTCGTCGATATCGGTCGCCACTTTCAGCATGGCGGGCCTCTCCTGCCAGAGCACGGGCAGCAGGCGGCTTGAATGGGTGATGACAGGCTCGCCGTCTGCTATCAGCGACCAGCGATTAAGATGGGGAGCGAACATGATGGCACCCTACAGAGACATATCGAAAATGGAAATCCCGCCTTTCGGCGGGATTCACGTTGGCGTGGATCGGTTCAGGCGACCTTTTCGAGGGCGGGGTAATCGACATAACCCCTGGCGGTGCCGCCATAGAAGGTCGCCTGGTCGGGCGTGTTGAGCGGCAGGTTGTTCGCCAGCCGTCCGACGAGATCGGGATTGGCGATGAAAGGTTTGCCGAAGGCGACGAGGTCGGCGCGGCCGCTTTCGACGGCGTCGATCGCCAGATCGCGGTCATAACCGTTATTGACCATCCAGTCGGCCTTGCCGCCGGCCTTTTCATAAGCCTGGCGCAGCGCCTCATAATCGAAGGAAGGATTGTCGCCCTGGCGATAGTCGCGGTCGCCGCCGGTCTGGCCTTCGATGACATGGATATAGGCGAGAGCGTATTTTGCCAGGCCTTCGACGACGTGGGTGAAGGTCGCTTGCGGATTGGAATCGTAGCTTTCACCCGACGGCGTTACCGGCGAGATGCGGATCGCGGTGCGGCCTGCGCCGATTTCCTTCACCACGGCATCGACGACCTCGAAGGCCAGCCGCGTGCGGTTTTCGATCGAGCCGCCATATTGGTCGGTGCGATCGTTGACGCCGTCGCGGATGAACTGGTCGAGCAGGTAGCCGTTGGCGCCATGGATCTCAACGCCATCGAAGCCGGCGTCGATCGCCGCACGAGCGGCTTTGCGGTAATCCTCGACGATGCCGGGGATTTCGGCGGTTTCGAGCGCGCGCGGTTCGGAGGTGTCGGCAAAGCTGCCGCTGCCGTCGCCATCGACCAGATAGGTCTTGGCCTTGGCGACGCGGTCGGTCGAGGAGACCGGCTTGTTGCCGTTCGGCTGCAGCGTCGTGTGCGAGATGCGGCCGACATGCCACATCTGGACGACGATCTTGCCTCCGCCAGCGTGAACGGCGTCGGTCACGCGCTTCCAGCCGTCGAGAGCCTCTTTGCTATAAAGGCCGGGCACGTCGGCATAGCCTTGGCCCTGATGGGTGATCGCGGTCGCTTCGGTGATGATCAGGCCAGCCGTGGCGCGCTGGCGGTAATATTCGACATTGAGGTCATTGGGGATGGCGCCCGGCGAGCGGTTGCGGGTGAGCGGCGCCATGACGATGCGGTTCTTGACAGTGATGTCGCCGACCTTGGTGGGTTCGAAAAGCTTGGCCATGATGGTCCTTTCTTTTGCGGGGGGATCACTCGGCGGGGGCAAGTGCGGCCCGGCCCCGGGCGGAGAGATAGGTGAGTCCAGTCGCGCCGAGGCCGATCAGGGCCATCAAGGCTGCGGCGAGCGGAACGCGGGTAAGATCGAAGCCGGCATCGATGACGAGGCCGCCGACCCAGGCGCCGAGCGCATTGCCGGTGTTGAAGGCGCCGATATTGATGGTTGAAGCCAGGTTCGGAGCGTCCTTGCCGAAGCCGACGACGCCGACCTGCAGCGCCGGCACGGCGGCAAAACTTGCCAGTGCCCAGAGGAAGAGCGTGATTTCAGCCGGGATGAAGAAGCGGCTGGTGTAACTGAAGGCAATCGAGGTGATGGCGATCGCGGCGAAGACGCCGGCAAGCGTCGCGCCAAGCCGCCAGTCGGCCAGTTTGCCGCCGACGAGATTGCCGATGGTCAGCCCGAGGCCGATCAGGAACAGCGTCCAGGTGACGCCTTCCGGCGAAACGCCGGTGACGTCTCGCAGCAGCGGCGCGATATAGGTGAAGAGCGCGAACATCGAGGCGGCGAAGAAGACGGTGGTGGAAAGCGCCAGCCACAGACCGCCATTTTTGAGCGCTGCGATTTCGCGCAGAATACTGCCGTTTTCCTGCTGCTTATCCCTGGGCAGGATGGCGATCAGGCCTGCGATAGTGACGACGCCGATGACGGTGACGATCCCGAAGGTGGCGCGCCAGCCATAGGCCTGGCCGATCGCGGTGCCGAGCGGCACGCCGAGAACATTGGCAAGCGTCAGGCCGGTAAACATCAGGGCGACGGCGCGGGCCTTGCGGTCTTCGCCGACCAGGCCGGCGGCGACGACCGAACCGATGCCGAAGAAGGCGCCGTGGCAAAGCGCGGTGACGATACGGGCGATCATCAGCACCCAGTAGCCGCTTGCCAGAGCGCAAAGCAGGTTGCCGGCGATGAAGAAGGCCATCAGCGCGATCAGGGCGGTGCGGCGCTTCAGCTTCGCGGTGGAAATAGCCATCACCGGGGCGCCGATCGCGACCGCCAGCGCATAACCGGTGACCAGCCACCCGGCCTGCGGGATCGTCACCGAGAGATCGGCGGCGACCTCGGGCAGCAGACCCATGATGACGAATTCCGTGGTGCCTATCGCAAACGAGCTCAAGGCGAGGACGAGAAGGGCGAGGGGCATTTTAAAGATCCTGCGTCAGCTGCTTCAGGAAGGCAGCGATCGTTTCTTCGTTGCGCTTGTAGAAGATCCACTGTCCGACGCGTTTGGTGGTGACGAGGCCAGCGCGATGCAGCGTTCCCAAATGCGCCGAGACCGTCGACTGCGACAGGCCGCAACGCTCGAACTGGCTGGCGCAGACGCCCATTTCGAAGGGATGCTCCTGCGAGGGGAAATGCTGCTCGGGATTTTTCAGCCAGGTCAGAATGTCCATCCGGGTGGGATGGGCGAGCGCCTTGATAATCTCGTCTTTGTCCATCGTTGTTCGCCGAACTATAAATCGTGATTTATCGATATATTGATCGTCAGGCGCCGATATGCAAATCACGGAGGCGTGAGGCGGCGAGTTTTGTCAGGTGAGCAAAATTTGGGCAAAAAAAGAGGGCCACCGGAAAACCAGGGCCCTTGTAATTGTGAAGGTCAAAAACCTCCAGAGGGGAACAGCTAATGCGGTGGTACTGGGAGAGAAACCACAAGATGCATCAGCTGAGAGAGATATGGTGCTTCCTTGGGCAGGTTTCAATGCTTTTTTGTGCATGCCTGCTATGCGCCGCACAATTTTTTTGCGGTGCGGCATTTCCCGAAGAGCCAAGGCAAAAAAAGAGGGCCACTGGAAAACCAGGGCCCTTATAAGTGTGAAGGTCAAAAACCTCCAGAGGGGAACAGCTAATGCGGTGGAACTGGGAGGAAAAGCCACCATGTGCATCAGCTATGTGCGATATGGTGGTTTAATGGGCAAACGGCAACCCTTATTTGTGCATGCCAGTTATGCGCTGTCCGCATAGTATGGAAATCATTCCATAAATCTGGCTCAAAAATTCCAGTTTCTGGCCTTGCTGACGATGAAATCACGGAAAGCCTTCAGCTTGGCGGCGTTCTTGATCTCATCGGGATAGCAGAAATACGTGTCGAAGGAGGGGACGTCGGCATTGATCGCCAGCTGAATCAGGCCGGGATCGCGGCCGACGATATAATCCGGCAGGCAGGCGACGCCAATGCCGAGCAGGGCGGCGCGCTTGATCGAGGTCTGGCTGTTGATCTGCAGATGCGGGATGCGCTTGTTATCCGACGAGCGGCCGGCAACTTCAAGCCAGTTGACGTCGAGCAAATAGCTCGGCGCCGGCTCGCCGAAGGTGATGATGCGGTGATTGTCGAGATCCTCGATCTTCTGCGGCTCGCCGTGGCGGTTGATGTAGGAGGGCGCGGCATAGACGTGCATGTGCACGGTGAAGAGCTTGCGCTGGATGAGGTCGGATTGCTGCGGCTGGCGCAGGCGGATGGCGCAGTCGGCATGGCGCATGTTCACATCCACTTCCTCGTTGTCGAGGATCAGCTGGATCTGCACATCGGGATAAAGCTGCAGGAATTCCTGGATCTTGTCGGTGAGCCAGCCCTGGCCGAGACCGACCGTCGTCGTCACGCGCAGCTTGCCGGACGGTGTCTCATTGGTCTCGGTGAGCTGCATCTTCACGGTTTCGAGCTTCAACAGCACGTCATGGGCGGTGCGGTAGAGCAGTTCGCCCTGTTCCGTCAGGATCAGGCCGCGCGCATGGCGGTGAAACAGCTTGGTGCCGACATCCTGCTCCAGCGCGCTGACCTGGCGGCTGATGGCGGATTGGGACAGATGCAGCTTATCCGCCGCATGTGTGAACGAACCCGCCTCGGCAGCTGCGTGAAAAATACGCAGCTTGTCCCAATCCAATGGCATTCCCCCACCCCTCATGCCGATCCTACTCCGCTGCCACGGCGACGGGCACGTGGCTCGTCAGATAGCGCTCGGCTTCAAGTGCCGCCATGCACCCCAGGCCGGCGGCGGTGATCGCCTGGCGGAACGTATCGTCGGTCACGTCGCCGGCGGCATAGACCCCTTCGAGGCTGGTCGCGGTCGAATCCGGCGCGGTCCAGAGATAGCCGTTGTCCTTCAGCTTCAGCTTGTCCTTGAAAAGTTCGGTTGCCGGCGCATGGCCGATGGCGACGAAGACGCCGTCGATCGGCATCTCGGTGATCGCGCCGGTCCTAGTATCGCGCAGCCGCGCGCCGGCGACGGATTGCGGCATCGGGGGCTTGGCCGGCGTGCCGGTGATTTCGGCCACTTCGGTGTTCCACAGTACCTTGACGTTCTCCTTGGAGAACAAGCGTTCCTGCAGGATCTTCTCGGCCCGGAAGAAGTCGCGGCGGTGGACCAATGTCACCGACTTGGCGATGTTGGAGAGGTAGAGCGCCTCCTCGACGGCGCTGTTGCCGCCGCCGACCACGATCACATCCTTGTTGCGATAGAAAAAGCCGTCGCAGGTGGCGCAGGCCGAAACGCCGAAGCCCTGGAAATGCTGCTCGCTCTCGATGCCGAGCCATTTGGCCTTGGCGCCCGTGGCGATGATCAGCGTATCGGCAGTCCACACCTGGCCGCTGTCGGTGCGGGCGACGAAGGGACGCTGGTTCATGTCGACTTCGGTCACCAGGTCGTTGACGATCTCGGCGCCGACATGTTTTGCCTGCTGCAGCATCTGTTCCATCAGCCAGGGGCCCTGGATCGGATCGGCAAAGCCCGGATAGTTCTCGACATCGGTGGTGATCATCAGCTGGCCGCCCTGTTCGAGGCCGGCGATCAGAACCGGCTTCAGCATGGCGCGCGCGGCATAGACCGCGGCGGTATAGCCTGCGGGTCCGGAACCGATGATGAGCACCTTCGTGTGGCGGGCGGGCATGTCATTTCCTTTCGACTGGCAGGAGGGCGGCGGCTAAGTGGCGATTGCGGCCGTTTCGCGGTCCCTGCGCCATTTATGAACGTCCAATGCTTTTATTCAAGGGCAGCCTTGCGTTACCAACAAGGCAAATCGCCCGGATGTGCAAGAATCCGTCATCGGCGTGAAACATTCTTGCGTATTTCGCCGCTTTATATAGAAGCTCCCCGCGGAGAATTAAAGAAAGGCAATGATGTGGGTCGCGCCGAACTCGACGTCATCGATATAAAGATCCTCCGGGAATTGCAGGCCGATGGCCGCATGACCAATGTGGAGCTTGCCGATCGCGTCGGCATTTCGGCGCCGCCCTGCCTGCGCCGGGTGCGCAAGCTCGAGGAAGCCGGCATCATCGAGGGCTATCATGCGATGCTGAACAGCCCGCGGCTCGGCTTCGACCTCGTCGCTTTCTGCATGGTCGGCCTCAAGCATCAGTCGGAAGGCAATCTCAAGGCCTTTGCCGCCGCCACCACCGAATGGCCGCTGGTGCGCCAGGCCTGGATGGTCTCCGGCGACAGCGACTTCCTGCTGCATTGCGTGGCTGAAAATCTCACCCACTTCCAGGATTTCGTCATCGAGGTGCTGACGGCAAACGAGCATGTCGATACCGTGCGCACCATGCTGACGATCCGGCAGGTGAAGAAGCTGGGACTGGTGGAAGTCTGAAACCGTCTATTTGCGCACGGTATAGCCGCCGCGATTGATGCCGTGGCGCTGGAGCTTGTCGTAAAACGTCTTTCTCGGAATGCCGAGCGCCTCGATGGTGCTGCGCACGTCGCCGTCATTGGCTGTGAGCGCCTCGCGGATGATCTCCGCCTCGTAGCGTTCCAACCGTTCGGGCAGGGTGCCGCCGCCGGTCGGCTGGGCAGGGACGGGTGCGGCTGCGCCGCCTTCGACGCCCAGCACCACACGCTCGGCATAGTGCGAGAGCTCGCGGACATTGCCCGGCCATGCGTGCGAGGCAAAGTGGCGGCGCATCTCGGGCGACAGCTCCGGCACCTCTCTGCGGAAGCGCTCGGCGGCGCGGGCGGCGAAGTGGGAAAACAGCAGCGGAATATCGTCGCGGCGCTCCCGCAGCGGCGGAATGGAGATCGTCACCACATTCAGCCGGTAATAGAGATCCTCGCGAAAATCGCCGCGCAGTTCGGGATCGCCGAGGTCGATCTTGGCGGCCGCGACGACGCGGAGATCGACCGGGCGCACCTCATTGGTGCCGAGCGGGGTGATTTCGCGCATTTCCAGCACCCGCAGCATCTTGACCTGGGTGGCGACCGGCATGCTCTCGATCTCGTCAAGGAAAAGCGTGCCGCCGCTTGCATGTTCAATGCGGCCGGTGCGGCGTTTCTGGGCGCCGGTAAAAGCGCCGGCCTCGTGGCCGAACAGCTCGCTTTCGATGACGGTTTCGGGTAGCGCCCCGCAGTTCAGCGCCACGAAATTGCCCTTCCGGCGGTGGCTCCACTGATGCAGAATCTGGGCCACGACTTCCTTGCCGCTGCCGGTTTCGCCGGCCACGAGCACGTCGACATCGGTATCGGCGATGTGGCGCAGAATCTTCCGCAAATTTTCCATGACCGGCGTCTGGCCGATCAGCGGCGAATTCTCCTGCGCATCCTCGGCCGCCTTGCGCAGCATGCGGTTTTCCAGGACAAGCCGCCGCTTCTCGCCGGCGCGACGCACGCTTTGAACCAGCCGGTCGGCCGCAAACGGTTTGGCGATGAAATCATAGGCGCCGTTCTGGATCGCCTGGACGGCCATCGGAATATCGCCATGGCCGGTCATCAGGATCACCGGCAGATCGGCATCCATACCCTTGAGCGTGGCGAACAGCTGCAATCCGTCGATCTCCGGCATGCGGATATCGGTGACGACGGGGCCGGCAAAGTCGGCGGGCAGGTCGGTCAGCGCGGCCTTCGCACCATCATAGGCGAAAACGGAAAATCCGGCGAGCTCGAGCGTCTGGGCGGTCGCGCGGCGCAAATCCTTGTCGTCGTCGATCAGCGCAACCGGCATCACTGTGGTCATGATCTCAAGCCTTCCTCAAATGCACGACGAACAGGGTTCCGCTGCCGTCGCTGTCGACCTCCATCCGACCGCCGTAATCGCCGACGATATCCTTGGAGATGACCAGCCCGAGGCCGAGGCCGCTTTCCTTAGAGGTGTTGAACGGCGTGAACAGGCCCTTGCGGATCTCCGGCGAAATGCCAGGGCCGTTGTCGGCGACCGTCAGCGCCACCATGTCCCCTTCGCTTGACGTCCTGACCTCGACGCGCGCCTCGTCGGCCTTCGGCGCCACGGCTTCAAGCGCGTTCTGAAGCAGGTTGATCAGCACCTGTTCGAGGCGGATCCTGTTGCCCATGACCTGCAGGTCGGCCGGCGGCAGGTCGATGTCGAGCGTGTCCATGCGGCCGGCAAAGCGGCTGCGCAACAGCATCACGGCGCCCTCGATCACGTCCTTCAAGCCGGTCGGTTCGGCGCCGCCGCGGCCCTTGCGGGCGAAGGTCTTCAACTCGTCGGTGATCGAACCGATGCGCTCCGTCAGCGCCGCGATGTTTTCGAGATTTTCTCCGGCAGGAGCGGTCTGACCGCGGTCGAGAAAGGTGCGGGCATTGTCGGCATAGGCACGGATGGTCGCCACCGGCTGGTTGATCTCATGGGCGACGCCGGCTGCCACCTGACCGAGGATCGCCAGCCGGTTGGCCTGCACCAGATCCTGCTGCACCGCCTGCAGCTTCTGCTCCGTATTCCGGTGGCCGATGATCTCGGCCTGCAGCCGGTCGCGCGCCTGGCTGAGATCGAGCGTCCGCTCTGCGACGCGCCGTTCCAGCTCCTCCCGCGCCTGCTGTTCCCTGAAAATCTTCAGGGTGACCGTCTGGCGGCGGCGCAGCAGGAAGGCCGCGCCCGCCAGCAGCGGCAAGAGCGTGAGCAATGCCAGCATGCGGGCTTCGCGAACTCCCGCGTCGACGGAAGGCCCCAGCGTCACGAGGTGCTGCAAACGCCAGGCGGTGGCTGGAACCGGCATCCCGACATCGAGAAATCTGGTTTTTCCGGCGCCGCCCGGCATGACGATCTCTACAACGTCGAGCCTGTCGCCAAGGCTGCGGACGGTATCGAGCGGCAGCGGCTGAAGCGGCGCATCGCCGAATTGCAGGCTCTCGCGGATCGCCGTCAGCCGGTCTTCGGCGATCCGGCCGATGGTCATGAACCGCCAGGAGGGAATGCTGGTGATGAGAACGATGCCGCGGTCGTCAGTGACGTAGGACGGTGCGTCGCTCGCATTCCAGTCGGCCTCGACGTCGTCGAACTCCACCTTGATCACGACGACGCCGAGCAACCCATTGCTGCCGGTGATCCGCTCGGAGATATAGAGCCCGGGTTTCTTGCTGACGGTGCCGAGCGCGAAGTGCTCGGCCTGTCCTGCAGTGACCGCGCCCTGGAAATATTCCCGGAAACGATAGTCGTTGCCGACGAAGCTCGTCGGTTCGCGCCAGTTGCTGGCCGCAACCGCCATCCCGTCCTTGTCGATGACATAGATGACAGCAGCCTTCGTGCCCATCGCCAGCGTTTCCAGCTTCCGGCTGAGTTCACCGAACGTGGCGGCATCGTTTCCTGTCAGCGCTGCGGCGAGTGCCGTGTCCTGCGAAAGCACGAAGGGCAGCGCCCGGTATTTTTCGAGAACCGTGCGCAGCAATGCCGCATTCAGCCTGGCATCGGTGCGGGCCTGCTCTTCGAGGGCCGCCTCGGCCCGGCGGCGGCCGATCTCGCCGCTTGCCCACAGGCTTGCTGCGACGGCGACAAGCGCGATCACCGCATAGGCCCACCACATCCGGCGGATGCGGTGCCGCAGAGGCAGGGAAGGCCACAGCGATGATAGAGACAGGGACATGGCAGATTTGTGCATTTTTCTGCACTGTTGCAAAGGGATTTGTGCGGACTTCCGCATTTCTTAATGAGCCGGCAATAAGTTAAAATTTTTTTACCATGTGAAATCAATTACTTAATTGGATGACTTCAAACTGGCACGGTGATTGCGAAGGAGAAGGCAACAACGGCTGAGCTGTTGGATTGAAGCGAACGGCTCGGGAGGCCGGAGTTGTTCCGGACGAGCCTTAAGGAGGACATCATGATCGCAGCACCATTGGATGCAGTCGCAGAGAGCAAGGGCAAGAAGCCCTTTTATTCCCATCTTTACGTTCAGGTTCTCGCCGCTATCGCCGCGGGTATCCTTCTCGGCCATTTCTATCCCGAACTCGGCGCCCAGTTGAAGCCGCTCGGCGATGCCTTCATCAAGCTCGTCAAGATGATCATCGCCCCGGTCATCTTCCTGACAGTGGCGACCGGCATTGCCGGCATGAGCGACCTGAAGAAGGTCGGCCGCGTCGCCGGCAAGGCGATGTTGTATTTCCTCACCTTCTCGACATTGGCGCTCGTCATCGGCATGGTCGTCGCCAATGTCGTCCAGCCCGGCGCCGGCATGAACATCGATCCGGCATCGCTGGATCCTGCCGCCGTCGCCACCTTTGCCACCAAGGCGCATGAACAGAGCATAGTAGGCTTCCTCACCAATATCATTCCGTCGACGATCGTCGGCGCTTTTGCCGATGGCGACATTCTACAGGTGCTGTTCTTCTCGGTGCTCTTCGGCGTCGCGCTCGCCATGGTCGGCGAAAAGGGCGAGCAGGTCGTCAATTTCCTCAACGCCTTGACGGCTCCGGTTTTCAAGCTCGTCGCCATCCTGATGAAGGCCGCCCCGATCGGCGCCTTCGGCGCCATGGCCTTCACGATCGGCAAGTACGGCATCGGCTCGATCGCCAATCTCGCCATGCTGATCGGCACCTTCTACATCACCTCGCTGCTCTTCGTTCTCGTCGTTCTCGGCGCCGTCGCCCGCTATAACGGCTTCTCGATCCTGGCGCTGCTGCGCTACATCAAGGAAGAGCTGCTGCTGGTGCTCGGCACGTCGTCGTCGGAGGCCGCCCTTCCGGGCCTGATGAACAAGATGGAGAAGGCCGGCTGCAAGCGCTCGGTCGTCGGTCTCGTCATCCCCACGGGCTATTCCTTCAATCTCGACGGCACCAACATCTATATGACGCTGGCGGCGCTGTTCATCGCCCAGGCAACCGGCATCAATCTGTCCTGGGGTGACCAGATCCTGCTGCTGTTGGTGGCGATGCTGAGCTCCAAGGGTGCCGCCGGCATCACCGGCGCCGGCTTCATCACCCTTGCCGCCACGCTTTCCGTCGTGCCTTCCGTGCCGGTTGCCGGCATGGCGCTCATCCTCGGCATCGACCGCTTCATGTCGGAATGCCGGGCGCTGACCAACCTCGTCGGTAATGCCGTGGCGACGATCGTCGTGGCGCGCTGGGAAAACGAACTGGATACGGCGCAGCTTGCCAGAGCCTTGGGCGGCCAGGCAGAAGAGACGGCTCCGGCCGGCGGACTTCAGCCGGCGGAATAATCAGCCACTCGCTAGTCGCGGATATTTGCAACGGCCCGTCATCCGGCGGGCCGTTCGCTTGTCAATAGATCTCGTTCTCTACTCGACGTCATCCTCGGCCTTGTGCCGAGGATCTGCTGCCCTATCGACCGGAGGCAGATGCTCGGGACAAGCCCGAGCATGACGGAGGAGGGGGTGGCTGTCCTTTTCAACAGGCCGCTTCTCGCTCCGCTCAGCCGCGGTTGTCGCTAAGAAGACGGTCGTAAATGGCGCAGATGGCGGTTGCTTCCTTCTCCAGGGCAAAATTCGCCCTGACGTGGCGCAGGGCATTCTCGCCATGCGCGATCGCCAGACCGGGATCGGCGATATAGGGCGCGATCGCCCGTGTCAGTGCTTCGCCATCGGCGGCGACGACGACCGAGCCGGTCTCGCCTTCGGCGATCAGTTCGGCATAGGCGCCGGCGTCCGATGCCACCACCGCCGTCCGCGACGCCATGGCTTCGAGCGGCGTCAGCCCGAAACCCTCGTTGCGGGAAGGGGCGACGTAAAGCGTCAGGCGGCGATACCAGACCTTGATATCGGGCACTTCGCCGAGGAAGAGGATACGGTCACCGAGGCCGGCCGCCGCGACATCGGCCTTGAGCTTGTCTGCGAAGGCCGTGTGCTCCGCCGTTACCCGGCCGGAGACGACGGCCGTCCATTCGGGGTGCTGCGGCAAGAGTTCGATCATCGCCCGGACGAAGAGATCGGTGCCCTTCTGATGGCGCACGCGGCCGAAACAGCCGACGAGGTGGCGGCCGGGCAGGCCGGTCGCAGCAATACCGTCTTCCGCCGTTTCCGGCGGGTGGAACAGGGAGAGATCGACGCCGTGCTGGATGACGGTGTGCGGTACCTCGAGGAAGGAGCCGGACCGGTCGCTGGTTGCGATCACCGCATCCATGCGGCGGATCAGCCATTTCGTGTAGGCGGTGTGGCGGCGTTGCGCGGCCGAGGTGAAGACCAGCTTCAGCGGCATACGCAGGAGATGGCGAAGCAGGATGCCAACCGCCATCTCATTGTTGCGGCGGGCGTGCCAGACACGCCGGCGCCGGCGGGCCGGCGGGCGCCAGAGACCAAGGAGCTGCGACCATCGCAGCTTCGGCAGGTCTTCCGGCAGGCCGGGGCCGAGGGTTGCGATCCTGACGCCGAGCCGGATCTGGCAGGGGATGAGCTGGACGATGGTCGACGTGACGCCGGAGAGCCGGCGCTTGAAATTGGGCGCGATGATCTCGACGTCACGCATATCAGGCAAGGGATGGGTCTCGTCTGTGGCGGGCGATCAGCCCCAGGAAACCTGGAGGATTTCGTAGGCCTTGGAGCCGCCCGGCGCGTTGACCTCGATGGAATCGCCGACTTCCTTGCCGATCAGCGCGCGCGCAATCGGAGAGGAAATGGAGATGCGGCCGGCTTTGACGTCGGCTTCCTGGTCGCCGACAATCTGGTAGGTCTTTTCTTCCTCGGTGTCCTCGTCGACGAGCTTCACCTTGGCGCCGAACTTGATCTTGTCGCCCGACATCTTGGTGAGGTCGATGACCTCCGCGCGCGCCGTCAGGTCTTCCAGCTCGCTGATGCGGCCTTCATTATGGCTCTGGGCTTCCTTGGCGGCGTGATATTCGGCGTTTTCGGAAAGGTCGCCATGAGCACGGGCTTCGGCGATCGCCTCGATGATTCGCGGGCGCTCCTCCTGCTGACGCCAGCGCAGCTCTTCCTGCAGCTTGACGAAACCACCCTGTGTCATCGGTACCTTATCAACCATTTTTCTGTCCTTCACTCCCTGTATCCGCCAGCCCTGCTTGACGCAGTCCGGCACACACAAAAGAAAACAGGTCCCGAAGGGGAGCTTCGGAACCGTGCCACAATCCTAGTTAAGTGCTTATAGCAGATCGCCAAGGCCGATTTCCAGAAAATTCGCATGGACGAAATGCAAGCCGCCCCGACAGCCGGTGTCCCGCCGAAAAACGCGGTCAAGGCGGGGATGATCGCGGTTGACTTTGCGCCATAGAACATATAGTGAACACACTAATGAAGAAGTCGCTAACAGAACGCTTGGCAATCCTTTCAGATGCCGCCAAATATGATGCTTCCTGCGCCTCCAGCGGCACGGTGAAACGCGATTCGGGAACAAGCGGCGGGCTCGGTTCGACCGAGGGATCCGGCATCTGTCATGCCTATGCGCCGGACGGGCGGTGCATCTCGCTTCTGAAAATACTGCTGACCAATTTCTGCATCTATGACTGTGCCTATTGCGTCAATCGTTCGTCGAGCAATGTCGAACGGGCGCGCTTCACGCCCGCGGAAGTCATCTGGCTGACGCTGGAATTCTACCGGCGCAACTATATCGAGGGGCTGTTCCTGTCCTCCGGCATTATCCGCTCTTCCGATTACACGATGGAAGAGATGGTCCGCATTGTCCGCGAATTGCGCGTGACCCATAATTTTCGCGGTTATATCCATCTGAAATCGATCCCCGAGGCTTCGCCGCGGCTGATCGAGGAGGCGGGGCTTTTTGCCGACCGGCTGTCGCTCAATATCGAGTTGCCGACGGATAACGGCATCAGCCGCTTCGCGCCGGAAAAGAAGCCTGCCAATATCCGCCGATCGATGGGCGATCTGAGGCTGAAGATCGAGGCCGCAGGCGAGCCGACGCTGCGCACGAAGAAGCGTCAGCGCTTCGTGCCGGCCGGCCAGAGCACGCAGATGATTGTCGGCGCCGACGGCGCGAGTGATGCGACGATCCTTGCGACCAGCGGCCGGCTTTACAGCAGCTACGGCCTGAGGCGCGTTTATTATTCCGCCTTCAGCCCGATCCCGGATTCGTCGAAAAACCTGCCGCTGATCAAGCCGCCGCTGATGCGTGAACACCGGCTCTATCAGGCCGACTGGCTCTATCGGTTCTATGGTTTCGGCATCGACGAGATCACCGCCAGCCAGACGGACGGGATGCTCGATCTGAACCTCGACCCGAAGCTTGCCTGGGCGCTCGCCAACCGCGCCGAATTTCCGGTCGATATCAACAAAGCCGAGCGGGAACGCTTGCTGCGCGTGCCCGGTCTCGGCACCAAGACCGTCAAGGCGATTGTTTCGGCCCGCCGTTTTCGCCGCCTGCGGCTCGACGATCTCTCGCGGCTCGGCATTTCGATCAAGAAGGTACAGTCCTTCATCTCGGCGGAAGGCTGGTCGCCGCGCCGGCTGATCGACCGCCCGGACCTTCGCGCCATGTTCGAGCCGAAGCCTGAACAATTGTCGTTGCTATGATGCGCCGGGTCGTGCTTGCAGGACGGGGCGACCTTGCCGAATGGCGTGATGCCGCGCGCGCCTTCGCGGCCGCCGGCATAGTGCCCGAGGAGATCGACTGGCGGGAAAAAAGCGCGGAGGCCGATCTTGCATTCCAACGCGACGCCATGCCGCCGGCGCCTGTGACACGCAAGCCGATGACGGTGCCGCCGGCCTTTATCGAGCTTGCGGAGACGGTGCTTTGCCATTGCGACCCGGCGCGCTTCTCGCTGCTTTACCGGCTGCTCTGGCGGCTGCAGCTGGACCGGCAGTTGCTTGAGGTGGCCTCCGACGAGGATGTCGTGCGGGCCCGGCTGATGGCAAAAAATGTGCATCGCGACGCCCACAAGATGACGGCTTTCGTCCGCTTCAAGGAGGTCGGCGCGGTTTCCTCAGGACGGCGAAAATTCATCGCCTGGTTCGAGCCGGACCATCATATTGTCCGGCGTACCGCGCCTTTTTTCCAGAGGCGCTTTACCGACATGGACTGGCTGATCGCCACGCCCAAGGGCTCGGCGGCCTGGGACGGCGAACGGCTGACGATGAACGACGCGCCGTGCGAGAAGCCCAATCTCACCGATGCCACCGACGATCTCTGGCGCACCTATTATGCGAGCATCTTCAACCCGGCGCGGCTGAAGCTGAAGGCAATGCACGCGGAAATGCCGAAAAAATACTGGAAGAACCTGCCGGAGGCCGATCTCATTCCGGGTCTGATCGCATCGGCCGAAAGCAAGGTGCGGGAGATGGCGGCAAGGGAGGCAACGCAATCGCTGCCCTTTCACGACCGGCTGCAGCAGGCGGCGCGCAACCTTCCCACAGAACCCGAAGCGCCGGCCGGCACGCTGGAATCCCTGCGCGCCGAGGCTGCCGCCTGCACCCGCTGTCCGCTTCACGCCAAGGCCACGCAAACCGTGTTCGGGGAGGGGCCGCGCGATGCGGCGGTGATGTTCGTCGGCGAGCAGCCGGGCGATCAGGAGGATATTTCAGGGCGCCCTTTCGTCGGGCCGGCCGGCAAGCTTTTCGATCAGGTCATTGCGGAGGCGGGCATCGACCGTTCGATGGTCTACGTCACCAACTCAGTCAAGCATTTCAAATACGAGCCGCGCGGCAAGCGGCGCATTCACCAAAAGCCCAATATGGGCGAGGTCAAACATTGCCGCTGGTGGCTGGATCAGGAGCTGACACTCATCAAGCCGAAGCTGATCGTCGCCATGGGGGCGACGGCGCTTGCGGCGCTGACCGATATGAAAGAGCGCCTGCAGGACGTCAGGGGAACGGCGATGGCGATCGAAGGGGGGCGTACGCTCTTCGTGACGGTGCATCCCTCCTATCTTCTGCGCATTCCCGACGAGCGGCTGAAGGTGGAGGAGATGGCGCGCTTTCGTCAGGATATGTTGGAGATTCATCGGCTTATGACGTCAGCCGGATAAAGTGATTCCGCTTTAAGTCCCGTCACCGCTCATCGAGCGGTGACGCTGTTCTTTGTTTTTTGCGCAATTCCGGACGCAAAACCGCGGGCGCAGATTTGCTGGAATTGCTTCAACCTCAGGCGAAGTAGCTCTGCAGCGGCCGCACTTCGAGATTGCCGGCCTTCAGCGCCTTGATCGCCTGGGCGGCTGCTTCGGCGCCGGCCATGGTCGTGTAGTAGGGCACCTTCTGCATCAGCGTCGCGCGGCGCAGCGATTTCGAATCCGAAATCGCCTTGTTGCCGTCGGTGGTGTTGATGACGAGCTGGACCTGGCGGTTGCGGATCGCGTCCTCGATATGCGGACGGCCTTCCAGCACCTTGTTGATCTTGGTGGCGGTGATGCCGTTTTCGCCGAGGAAGCGGGCGGTGCCGCCGGTTGCCAGCACCTTGAAGCCCTGTTCGACGAGAATGCGGATCGCCGGCAGCACACGCGCCTTGTCCTCGTCGCGGACGGAGACGAAGACGGTGCCGTCACGCGGCAGTTCGACGCTGGCGCCGAGCTGCGACTTGGCGAAGGCCAGCGCGAAATCGGTATCGAGGCCGATGACTTCGCCGGTCGAGCGCATTTCCGGGCCGAGCAGGGTGTCGACGCCAGGGAAGCGAGCGAAGGGGAAGACGGCTTCCTTGACGGCGATATGCGTGAGCTTGCGCGGATCGGGCTTCTGGCCGTAGGCGGCAAAGGTCGCATCGAGTTTTTCGCCGGCCATGACGCGGGCGGCGATCTTGGCGATCGGCGCGCCGATCGTCTTGGCGACGAAGGGCACGGTGCGCGAGGCGCGCGGATTGACTTCGAGAACGTAGACGGTGCCGTCCTTGATGGCAAACTGGACGTTCATCAGGCCGCCGACATTGAGCGCCTTGGCCATCGCCTTTGCCTGGCGCTCCAGCTCGTCGAGCAGTTCGACGGGCAGCGAGCGCGGCGGCAGCGAGCAGGCGGAGTCGCCGGAATGGATGCCGGCTTCCTCGATATGCTCCATGATGCCGGCGACATAGACGTCGGTGCCGTCGGAGAGGCAGTCGACGTCGACTTCGATGGCGTGGCTGAGGTAGCTGTCGAAGAGCAGCGGGTTCTTGCCGAGCAGGGTGTTGATCTGGCCGGTCTTGTCGTTGGGATAACGCTGCTTGATATCTTCGGGCACCAGTTCCGGAACCGTGTCGAGCAGATAGGTCTGCAGCTGGCCTTCCGAATGCAGGATCTGCATGGCGCGGCCGCCGAGCACATAGGACGGGCGCACGACCAGCGGGAAGCCGATCTCGGCGGCGACCAGGCGGGCCTGCTCGACCGAATAGGCGATGCCGTTGTTCGGCTGATTGAGGTCGAGCTTCATCAGAAGCTTCTGGAAACGGTCGCGGTCCTCGGCAAGGTCGATCATATCAGGCGCGGTACCGAGGATCGGGATGCCGTTCTTTTCGAGCGCCTCGGCAAGCTTCAGCGGCGTCTGGCCGCCGAACTGGACGATGACGCCGACGACTTCGCCCTTTTCCTGCTCGGCGCGCAGGATCTCGATCACGTCCTCGGCCGTCAGCGGCTCGAAATAGAGGCGATCCGACGTGTCGTAGTCGGTCGAGACGGTTTCCGGGTTGCAGTTGATCATGATCGCTTCGTAACCCGCATCCTTCAGCGCGAAGGCGGCATGGCAGCAGCAATAGTCGAACTCGATGCCCTGGCCGATGCGGTTCGGGCCGCCGCCGAGGATGACGACCTTCTTGCGGTCGGACACTTCGGCCTCGGAGCGGGCGGCGCCGACGAAGGGTGTCTCGTAAGTCGAATACATATAGGCGGTCGGCGAGGCGAATTCGGCCGCGCAGGTATCGATGCGCTTGAAGACCGGGCGGACGTTCAGGCCGTTGCGGAGTTCGGCGACCTGCTTGGGGCGCTTGCCGGCGAGCGTCGCCAGACGGGCGTCGGAAAAGCCCATCGCCTTCAGCATGCGCAGGTTGGCGGCATCTTCAGGCAGGCCGTGCTCGCGGATGCGGGCCTCCATATCGACGATATTCTTGAGTTCGGCGATGAACCAGGGATCGATCTTGCAGCCCTCATGCACCTCTTCGATGCTGAGGCCCATACGCAGCGCCTGGGCAACCATGCGCAGGCGATCCGGGGTCGGCGTGCCGATTGCGGCGCGGATGGCGTTGTGGCTGGATTCGCCTTCCTCGGAATCGGGGATCTCGATTTCGTCGAGGCCGGTCAGGCCGGTTTCGAGGCCGCGCAGCGCCTTCTGCAGCGATTCGGCGAAGGTGCGGCCGATCGCCATGACTTCGCCGACGGATTTCATCGCGGTCGTCAGCACCGGCGAGGCGCCAGGGAATTTCTCGAAGGCGAAACGCGGGATCTTGGTGACGACATAGTCGATCGACGGTTCGAAGGAGGCAGGCGTTGCGCCGCCGGTGATGTCGTTGTCCAACTCGTCGAGCGTATAACCGATGGCGAGTTTGGCGGCGACCTTGGCGATCGGGAAACCGGTGGCCTTGGAAGCCAGCGCCGAAGAGCGCGACACACGCGGGTTCATTTCGATGACGACGAGACGGCCGTCCTTGGGGTTGACGGCGAATTGGACGTTGGAGCCGCCGGTCTCGACCCCGATCTCGCGCAGCACCGCGATCGAGGCGTTGCGCATGATCTGGTATTCCTTGTCGGTCAGCGTCAGCGCCGGGGCTACAGTGATCGAATCGCCGGTGTGGACGCCCATCGGGTCGATGTTCTCGATCGAGCAGATGATGATGCAGTTGTCCGCCGTGTCGCGGACGACCTCCATCTCATACTCCTTCCAGCCGAGCACCGATTCTTCGATCAGCACTTCGGTCGTCGGCGAGGCATCGAGGCCGCCGCCGACGATTTCGAAGAATTCCGAGCGGTTGTATGCGATGCCGCCGCCGGTGCCGCCCAACGTGAAGGACGGGCGGATGATCGCCGGCAGGCCGACATGATCGAGCGCCTGAGCGGCAATCGCCACGGCGTGGTTCATGTAGCGCTGCTTGCGATCGCTCTCGCCGAGGTTCCACTGGTTTTCCAGTTCATCCAGCGCCTTGTCGAGGTCCGGGCCGGAGAGGCTCTCGCGCAGCTTGCTGCGCTCGGCTTCGTGCGTCTTGCGGTCGAGGTCCTTGATGTCGGTGGCATTCGCCAGCATCGAGCGCGGCGTTTCCAGGCCGATGCGGGCCATCGCCTCGCGGAACAGCGCGCGGTCTTCGGCCATGTCGATGGCGGCCGGCTTGGCGCCGATCATCTCGACATTGTAGCGGTCGAGCACGCCCATGCGCTTCAGCGAAAGCGCGGTATTCAAAGCCGTCTGGCCGCCCATGGTCGGCAGCAGCGCATCCGGGCGCTCCTTGGCGATGATCTTGGCGACGACCTCGGGGGTGATCGGCTCGACGTAAGTGGCGTCGGCAAGGCCCGGATCGGTCATGATCGTCGCCGGGTTGGAATTGACGAGGATGACGCGGTAGCCTTCCTCCCTCAGTGCCTTGCAGGCCTGGGTGCCGGAATAGTCGAACTCGCATGCCTGGCCAATGACGATCGGTCCTGCGCCGATGATGAGGATCGATTTGATGTCTTGGCGCTTCGGCATGGGCGATATCCACTATCTGGCTGCGCAAAAAGCCGGCCAGGGTGGGAGATCACCGGGTCGGGTCGCGCATTGAGGTCTTTTCAGGCTAGAAGCGGCTTATAGGCAAATGTATTTGCAAACGGAACCCCATAAATCGCGGAATCGACAGGAATCCAACATGGTGCGGAAGACTATTTCGTCAGGAGCGATTACCACCCCCCGATGAACGCGCTGGAATTCCGGCCGTCGACGGATATATAGATTCCTGAAGTGCAATCACGGGCATTGCCGGGGAGAACGAAGATGGAATGGAGAGGCCGGCGTCAGTCCGACAACGTCGAGGATCGCCGCGGCGATCCGAGCAGCGGCGGTTTCGGCCGCGGCGGCGGCTTTAACTTTCCCTCCGGCGGCGGCGTTCGTCGTGCCGGCGGCGGCTTGAGCATCGGCACGATCATCTTCCTCGTCGTTATCTATTTCATCTTCAAGATGATGGGCGTCGATCTGCTGCAGGTGCTCGAAGGCGGCGGCATGTCGAGCGGTCCAGGCTACGAGCAGAGCCAGTCGCAAGGCACCCGCACGCCCGCCAATGACGAGATGACCGCCTTCATGCGCACCGTGCTTGCCGAAACCGAGGATACTTGGATTGGCATCTTCCAGGCGCAGGGCAGGGATTACGAGGAGCCTCGCTTGGTGCTGTTCTCAGACCAGACGCAGTCGGCCTGCGGCTTTGCCTCTGCCGCGACCGGTCCGTTCTACTGCCCTGAAGATCATAAGGTCTATCTCGACACGGCTTTCTTCCAGGAGCTTTCCGACCGGTTCGGCGCGTCGGGCGATTTCGCCGAGGCCTATGTCGTCGCCCACGAGGTCGGCCACCACGTGCAGAACCTGCTCGGCATCCTGCCGAAGTTCAACCAGGCCCGCCAGCGCATGAGCGAGGAGGAGGCCAACAAGATGTCGGTGCGCGTCGAGCTGCAGGCCGATTGCTTCGCCGGCATCTGGGGCAAATTTACCCAGCAGAAGGGCCTGCTGGAGTCGGGCGACCTTGAGGAAGCTCTGAATGCCGCCCAGCAGATCGGCGACGATACGCTGCAGAAACGGTCGCAGGGTTACGTCGTGCCCGAAAGTTTCAACCACGGCACCTCGCAACAGCGCGTCAGATGGTTCAAGCGCGGCTTCGACAGCGGCCAGCTGTCGGCTTGCGATACGTTTTCGGGGCCGGTTTGAGGGCCAAACATTCTTCTTCGTGACGGCCCCGAAAACGCCTGATGCTGTTTTCTCCCCTCTTCTCCCCAGCGGGGGTCCGAAGGACGGGTTGAGACTCGTGGCTCAACCCCGGTCGGTGCCCCGAAGGGTCGGATGGGCCGCACGGCACAACATTCATTGTTGCCCTTCGCTTGCGCGCCGCGCATTCGCGGCTCTATCGCTCACCCCTCATCTGCCTGCCGGCATTGACCGGGGTCAAGCCACGGGTCTCGACCCGTCCTTCGGACCCCCGCTGGGGAGAAGGGAATCGTGGCAATGCCCTTGCTCTCCTCATTCCCACAATCACACGCCGCGCCCTCCGGTTGATCCCTCTCATGAACTTCCCGTTCTGCATTATCAAAAACTTTGAAATGTTCACGGATTGTTTCGGTTTCTTTTCTGAGCTATGTCACTTTCTCGGCGACGAGATCGTCTTTTCAGAACCAACCGCTGTAGAGATGCCTCATGCTTGACCCCAAATTCGTCCGCCGCGGCCTTTTCCTGGTCTTCATCATCCTCTTCCTCGACATTATCGGCATTGCCATCATCATGCCGGTGCTGCCGGCCTATCTGGAGCAGCTGACCGGCGGCGGCGTCAGCGATGCGGCGATCGACGGCGGCTGGCTGATGCTGGTCTATGCCGGCATGCAATTCCTGTTCGCGCCGCTGCTCGGAAACCTCTCCGACCGGTTCGGCCGCCGGCCGATCCTTCTGCTGTCGGTGCTGACATTCGCGATCGACAATTTCATCTGCGGCATCGCCACCAGCTTCTGGATGCTGTTTGTCGGCCGTGTGCTTGCCGGCATCAGTGGCGGCAGCTTCGCCACCTGCTCGGCCTATATCGCCGATATCAGCACCGAGGAGAACCGGGCGAAGAATTTCGGGCTGATCGGCATCGCCTTCGGCGTCGGCTTCACCATCGGTCCGGTCATCGGCGGCTTCCTCGGCGAATTTGGCCCGCGTGTGCCGTTTCTCGGCGCAGCAGCACTCTCGCTCGTCAATTTCATCGCCGCCTGCTTCCTGCTGCCGGAAACGCTGGAGGCTAGGAATCGCCGCCGCTTCGAGTGGAAGCGCGCCAATCCGCTCGGCGCGCTGCGGCAGATGCGCCATTATCCGGGCATCGGCTGGGTCAGCCTCGTCATGTTCCTGTTCTTCCTGGCGCATGCCGTCTATCCCTCCGTCTGGTCCTTCGTCTCGACCTATCGCTACGGGTGGAGCGAGGGGCAGATCGGTCTGTCGCTCGGTATTTACGGCATCGGCGCGGCGCTGGTGATGGGACTGGTCCTGCCGCGTATCGTGCCTCTGCTCGGCGAATGGAAGACAGCGCTTCTTGGCCTCTGTTTTTCGGCCGCAGGGCTTACCGGCTATGCCTTCGCCTGGGAGGGCTGGGTGGTCTATGTCGTCATCGTCGCGACCGTCATGGAAAACGTCGCCGATCCGCCGCTGCGCAGCATTGCCGCCGGCAAGGTGCCGCCCTCGGCGCAGGGCGAGTTGCAGGGGGCGCTGACCAGTCTGAGCAGCATCACCACCATCGTCGGGCCGCTCATCTTCACGCAGTTGTTCAGCTATTTCACCCGGCCCGAAGCGCCTGTCACTTTTGCCGGCGCGCCCTATCTGACCGCCGCCCTGTTCATCCTGGTAGCCGCCGGCGTGTTCCTCGTGCGGGTCCGGGTCCGTCAGCCGGCCGAGGCGCTTGAGGTGGCGGGCTGATCAATCAGAAATGGTGATGCGATGATGAATTTTTCATCATCTGCCTGTTTTGGGGTAGTTCTTTGCGGGGCTTTCCTCTAAATCCCGATGATATTTCTCCGCAAATTGTGCGGCGGCGCATATTTCAATCACAGGACCAGGTGTCATGGACACGCCGATCGACGCGCGCAGGCTTGCGCCGACAACCGATAATCGTTGGGGCGCACATTTCCGTGCAACGCTGGCGCTCGGCATTCCGTTGATCGGCGCGCAGCTCGCCCAGCTCGGCATCAACACCACCGACGTGATGATCGTCGGTCGCCTCGGCGCCGAGCATCTGGCGGCGATGGTGCTTTCGGCGCAGTTCCTGTTCACGATCCTGATCTTCGGCTCCGGTTTTGCCATCGCCGTCATTCCGATGGTGGCGCAGGCCTATGGCCGCGGTGACGTCGTCTCGGTGCGCCGGGCGCTGCGCATGGGTCTCTGGGTGGTGATCGCATATTGGGTCATCATGCAGCCCGCCTTCTTCAATTCGGAGCAGATCCTTCTCTTCGCGCAACAGAAGCCGGAGGTGGCCAAGCTCGCCCATGGCTACATCATGATCGGCCAGTTCGGCGTGCTGCCGGCGCTGCTTTTCAATGTCATGCGGGCCCTGGTCAGCGCCATCGGCAAGGCGGGCATCATCCTCAACGTCACCATCGCCACGCTGGTGCTGAACGCGATCTTCGCCTATGCCCTGGTGCTCGGCCATTTCGGCTTTCCGGCGATGGGGCTCGAGGGTGCTGCGATCGTTTCAGTCGTCGTGCAGACGGCCGGCTTTCTCTTCATTCTTGCCTTCGTCCAGAAGCGGGAGGAGACACGCCGCTACGAGATCTTCGTGCGGTTCTGGAAGCCTGATTGGCATGCGCTGCTTGAGGTTCTCCGGCTCGGTTTTCCGATCAGCGTCACCGTGCTTGCCGAGGTCAGCCTGTTCACGGTGGCATCGCTCCTGATGGGCTATATCGGCACCATCGAGCTCGCCGCTCACGGCATCGCCCTGCAATGGGCCTCGATCGCCTTCATGATCCCGCTCGGCCTCAGCCAGGCAGCGACGGTGCGCGTCGGCGTCGCGCACGGGCAGGGCGATTACGATGGGCTGGTGCGGGCGTCGATCATGGTGCTGATCCTTGCCTGCGCCATTTCGGCGGTCGGCTCGGTGCTCTTTGCCACCATGCCGCAATTCCTCGGCAGCTGGTTCCTCGACGTCAACTCGCCTGAGGCGTCAGCGGTGCTTGCCTATGCCGGACCACTGATCGTCGTCGCCGGGCTTTTCCAGCTGGTCGACGGGCTGCAGGTGGTCGCCAACGGATTGCTGCGCGGTCTGAAAGACGCGCGGGTGCCGATGATCATGGCGTTGATTGCCTATTGGCCGATCGGCTTCTTCCTCGCCTGGGCCTTCGCCTTCCCGCTGGGCTTCGGCGGCATCGGCATCTGGTTCGGTTTCCTCGTCGGGCTGGCGGCGGCCGCCGTCATGCTCTGCTGGCGGTTTTATCTTCTGCTTCGCCGGGAAGGAGCGACTTCAGGCGCCTGAGCCGGCCGTCTTTACCCTCAGGCCGCGACAGGCTTGTAACTGGCGATATCGGCTCGAATGCCGAGACGTGCGAACATTTCCTGCGGATCGAAATTTGCGGCCCTATGGGCGGCCGCCACGGCTATCCGCGCACGCTCGACGACCTCGGTATTTTCCCATTCGGCAATGGTGACGAAATTGAATTCGCCGGGACCGGCGACCTGCTCCAATACCCTGTGATCGATGAAACCTTCCTGCGTTTCCAGCAGCTTGTGGGTCATCATCACCTTGACGAGAAATTCCTCGCGTGCCGCAGCCGGCACGACGAATTTGTCGACACGAAAGAAAGCTCCGCTCATCCATTTTCCCCTGCATCAAATGTCTTCGGGCGTTTGTAATTCCTCAACTATGGTTGAGGTCAATATGGTAGCGAAGACGTCCGGTCACTAACTTGGAATTGCCGGGCGACCGCTTCCTGAAGCCGTCGTGTTCCAGAGTGACGGCATTGCTTCCTATGTCGTGGTTTTCGACAACTGGATCGTCTACCTCGACGCAGTCGGTCACAAAGAAGGATGACGGCTCAAGGGAGGTGGAGATCGCCTGGACATCACCTCTTAACCATTTGTTGACTCACCCGCGGTTGAGCAATAACTTATGAAGTCGGTCGTTGGGCTTGTCCTCACATGACGGATCAATCTCTTCAGCGTCGCCTTGCCGCCATCGTCGTTGCCGATGTGGTGGGATATTCACGCCTGATGGAGGCTGATGAAGTCGCGACGCTTGATAACCTCAGGGAACTCCGTTCTGGCGTTATCGAGCCGGCCGTGATGCGCCACAACGGTCGCATCTTCAAGGTCGTGGGCGACGGCTTCCTAATCGAATTCGCTAGCGCGGTGGACGCGGTCGAAGCAGCGTTGGAAATGCAACGGTCCACCACTGCTGTCGACGCTTCCGGAGATCAACGCCTGCTTTTGCGTATAGGCGTCAATCTGGGAGATGTCATTGACGACGGTTCAGACGTCCTCGGCGACGGCGTCAATGTCGCGGCGCGCCTGGAGACACAGGCCGCGCCGGGAGGTATCTGCATTTCAGCCGGCGTTCACGGCGAGATCATCGGCAAGATCGGCGACCGGTTCTTCGACGCAGGCGAACGCTACCTGAAGAACCTCACTCGCCCAGTCCACGTGTGGCATTGGCCGGATGCGCTGCGGAGCATATTGCCGCTGCCCGACCGTCCCTCGATCGCCGTATTGCCGTTCACGAATATGAGTGGGAATGAAGCGGACGCGCCTTTCGTCGACGGCTTGACCGAAGACCTGATCACCGACCTTTCCCGTACGGTTGGCTTGTTCGTCATCGCGCGCAATTCCGTCTACGGCTACAAGGGCAAGCCGGTCGACGTACGGCGGGTCGCCCAGGAACTCGGCGTCCGCTACGTCCTGGAGGGGAGCGCCAGACGCGCAATGGGCCGTGTCCGCATCAATGCTCAATTGGTCGACGCGCTTGGCGGCCAGCACTTGTGGGCCGAGAGGTTCGACAGGACGCTGGAAGATGTTTTCGAATTACAGGATGAAGTCAACGCCAAGATTGTTGAAGCCCTCGTCGGCCGGCTGACCATCCCGACGCCGCGCAATCGGCCGAAGAACTTTGAGGCGTACGATCTGTGTGCGCGCGCCCGCCTCCTGACGGAAGAGTCGCCGCAAACCGAGCGTGAGGCCTATATGCTCCTCCAGCGCGCGCTCAAGCTCGAGCCATCATATGCCGAGGCGCTCGGGCTGCTCGCCTATAACCGCTGGCTGGCCTGGACTCATTTCGGCGAGCCCGAAGATCCTAACCGGGAGATGGCGACGACATCAGCGCAGAAGGCGGTCGAGCTCGATCCCAACGATGCCGGCTGCCGTTACGTCCTGGGGACCATTTTGGCCTATGAGCGGCGATGGGAGGAATCGGAGGCCGCCTTCGCCAAGGCCCTGGAGCTGGACCCCAACCACGCCGACACCTGGGCCGCCATGTCTGATATTTCAGTGCTGGACGGCAGGGTTGCCGACGGACTGGCGCAGATCGAAAAAGCTCTGCGGCTCAATCCCCGTCCAGCCTGCTGGTATCTTTGTCATCTTGGACAGGCGCAATACGCCGCGCGTGACTATGAGGCGGCAAGCGCTACGCTCCGCAGGGAAGACACCTATCGTACCAACTCACGCAAATTCCTGGCTGCTACGCTTGCGCAGTTGGGCCACAGTGAGGACGCGCGCCGAGAAGCAGAATTGTTCCTGATCGCCCACCCTCATTTCACGATCGGCCATTGGCTGAGCTCCCAGCCGCTGCGCGATGGCTCCGTACGAGACCACTTTGTCGACGGCTTTCGAAAGGCCGGCCTGCCGGAGACGTGACAGCGAGTGGGAACAATCCCGGCGCGTTCGAGGACTTGATCAACGGATATGCGCTGCGCGAAACGACGGTCTGGATCGCAGTGCCGCGCGTCTTCAGACGCTCGACAAAACGCGTCAACCCGCCCGAGTCTCGGCTGCCGGTTTGGCGGGCCTTTGCGAAATCGGCAGTTCTTGAAATCAGCGTTCGGCGAGCGCCGGTTCGCCCTTCTTTTCGCGCACCATGTTGATGAAGCGGCGGAAGAGATAGTGGCTGTCTTGCGGGCCGGGCGAGGCTTCCGGATGGTGCTGGACGGAGAAGATCTGCTTGCCGAGCACGCGCAGGCCGCAATTGGTGCCGTCGAAAAGCGAAATATGAGTCTCTTCAACGCCATCGGGCAGCGACTTCGAGTCGACCGCGAAGCCGTGGTTCATCGAGACGATTTCGACCTTGCCGGTCGTATGATCCTTGACCGGGTGGTTGGCGCCGTGATGGCCCTGATGCATCTTCTCGGTCTTGGCGCCGAGGGCGAGACCCAGCATCTGATGGCCGAGGCAGATGCCGAAGACCGGGATATCGGTCTTAACGAGCGTCTTGATCACAGGCACCGCATATTCGCCGGTTGCGGCCGGATCGCCGGGGCCGTTCGACAGGAAGATGCCGTCCGGCTGCATGGCGAGCACGTCTTCGGCGCTCGTTGCGGCCGGCACGACGGTGACCTTGCAGTCGAGACCGGCAAACAGCCGCAGAATGTTGCGCTTGACGCCGTAGTCGAGGCAGACGACGTGGTATTTGGCGTCCGCCGCGGCGAGTTCGCCGTACCCTTCGTTCCAGACCCACGGCGTCTCGGTCCATTGCGAGGACTGGCCGGAGGAGGCGATCTTGGCAAGGTCGAGGCCTTCGAGGCCGCTCCAGGCCTTGGCTTCGGCCTTCAGCGCTTCGATGTCGAAGACGCCGTTCGGATCGTGGGCGATCACCGCGTTCGGGGCGCCGTTCTCACGGATCCAGGCGGTCAGGGCCCGCGTGTCGATACCGCAGAGACCGATGACGCCGCGCGCCTTCAGCCATTGGTCGAGATGCTTGGCGGCGCGGTAGTTCGAAGGCTCGGTGATGTCGGCCTTGAAGATGACGCCGACGGCGCCGTGGCGGGCGGCAGGCGTCAGATCCTCGATGTCTTCATCGTTGGTGCCGATATTGCCGATATGGGGAAAAGTGAAGGTGACGATCTGGCCGAGATAGGAGGGGTCGGTCAGGATTTCCTCGTAGCCGGTCAGCGCCGTGTTGAAGACCACTTCGGCCTGGACCTTGCCGGTGGCACCGATGCCCCTGCCTTCGATGACCGTGCCGTCGGCAAGAATGAGCAGGGCGGTCGGCTTTTCGATTGTCCAGGGTGCTGTCGCGGTCATCTTCATCCCGTTTCCGGCGGTCGGTGCGCGTTGCCGCGCTCGTCGCCATTTGATCTCGCAGGCGTGTGGGCACGGCTATGCCGCGCGCGTCAGGCCTGATCACGAATTTTGGTGCAGGTGGCGGTAAATAGCCACGCAATCGCTGAGCGTCAATCTTTGTAACCGGGATTGCCGCCGTTTTCCTGCGCTTTATCGCGGCGACCGCGCAATTTATTTGATCCGCCGCATCAGCGTGGTTTATGAAGCGGCATCAAAACAGGAGTGAAGACCATGCTGCGCGATCAACTCGCCACCCAGCTGAAAGAGGCGATGAAGGCCAAGAATGCGGAGCGGCTTTCCACCGTCCGGCTGATTCAGGCCGCGGTCAAAGATCGCGATATCGCCAATCGCGGCTCCGGCAAGGAGCAGGCGAGCGACGACGAGATCCTGCAGATCCTCGCCAAGATGGTGAAGCAGCGCGACGAATCGGCAAAGATCTACGAGGAGAACTCGCGGCCGGAGCTCGCCGCCAAGGAGCGTGCCGAAATCACCGTCATTCAAGATTTCATGCCGAAGCAGCTTTCGGACAGCGAAGTGCGCGCCAATGTGTCGGCGATCATCGCCGAGACCGGTGCTGCCGGCGCCAAGGACATGGGCAAGGTGATGGCCGCGCTCAAGGAGCGTTATGCCGGCCAGATGGATTTCGCCAAGGCGTCGGCGACCGTCAAGGAACTGCTGAGCTAATGCATGTCGCCCGGAAGTGTGCAGCGGTTCCGGCACAACGACATGCATCAAAATAAAGGGTTAAAGCGCAAGGAGCGAATCTGAAAAATCGCGACGCGCTTTAAGCCGGCTCAGACGACGCGTCTTGCCTGCGGTTCGTCCAGGACCGCAGGCCCGAGCACCGCTTCGGCCGCGGCATCGATGATGGCGAATTTCGCCGCCTGATAATTCCAGTATTCGAGAATGAAACGGCGCGACAGCCAGAAATCGCCCTTGCGGGAGGGGCCTGTCCAGCCGACGCTCTCCATGGCCGCTGCCTGCGTCAGCAGCCGCTTCAGGTGCGTGTTGGAGATCATGAACTGTTCGCGGATTTCCCTGAGCGACAGGGGGCCGACCGCGACGCGTTCGGCCCCCCGGGGAAATTCCGGCAGGCGCGAGATCAGGTAGTCCATTACCAGACCGCCGGTATTTGCCCAGTTGAAGAGATTGAAGGTGGGGCCAGGGTTGCGCACCCGTTCGCTGCCGATGATCGCCTTGGCGATCCGCGGCTGGATCGCGGCCATCATCGCCGAGGCATCGGCGGTGACCTTGCCGGCGCGTTGACCGCCGTCGAGGCTGTCGAGGATCATCAGATGGGCGAGGAGCCATCGGGTGAAATGCTGCTCGGCGGTTTCCGTGGGCTCCAGATAGCGCGTGCGCTTGTCGGGGCCGGGAACCGGCCGCAGGAAACGATAGGCCAGCATTTCCTGCATGAAGGCCGCCGCCGTATTGCGGCTGGCGATGTCGTTCCTGACCGCGAAATCGATGAAGCGGCCGGAATAAAGGCCGCTCCTGCCGTCGTCGGGATCGCCGTAATGAAGCGCAAAGCCGGCATGGGCCATCAGCCAGCGCTGCTGCGCGGCGAAAATCGAGGCGATGCGCGGGCTCTCACGATAGATCGAAAGCATCTGATCGGCGCAATGCAGGATCGCAGCGAGAAATCGATCGTCTGCTGCAAGAGTTTCAGCGGTAAAGGCCATGTGGAGGGCGTCCAGGGAGTTCGGCGCATACTTCTTTCACGCAAGCGTCGCCTGTCAACGGTTTTGTCAATAATCAGTTAATTTCAAAAGGGAATTTGTATCAGGGGAAGCTAAAATTTAAGAAGGCAGGAGCTGGGGGCGCTCCTGCCTTCTTGCTCTTTGCTTCCGCCGGCAAACGCAGGGCCGAGGCCCAAGCCGGAGGGTATTTGCAAAGGCACCCTTGCGAAGCGGCGCCGGGGGTAGGGATGGTGCTTCGCTCGGGGATCGCTTTGTTGAGATCGAACCTATTGCGGGGCGGCGGCTTATTCAAATTACAAAAAAATAATGATTGCCGAAAACGTCGTTTTTGGAGGCTTCGAAGCGAAGGCTAGGATGGCAGCGCCGGGACAAAGCTGCGCCATCGATGCGTCAGATAAGTACCTGTTTCAAAACGATTAAATCTGACGAAATTAGAGATCGCCACTCTTGCCGAGACAATTGCCGCGGTTGAATTTCAGCGCTTGAACGACAATAATGTCGCACCCTGTCGCAGGGGGCGATAACGCGTTTTTGATTGGATAACCGACGCGACCGGGGAGGGGTGCACTTGCCTGTGAATAGCGGGTTTTCATGACAAGTTTCGTGGCGTGGAGCGGCAAAGCAGCTTATATGGAGGCTGGCCAAGAGGTATAAATGCGTTTTTCCAACACCTTTCTCGATGATATTCGCGACCGCGTTCCGATTTCGAACGTGATTGCGCGCCGTGTCAGTTGGGATAAGCGCAAGACCAACGTGTCACGCGGCGATTACTGGGCCTGCTGCCCGTTCCACGGCGAGAAATCGCCGAGCTTCCACTGCGAGGACCGGAAGGGCCGCTATCACTGCTTCGGCTGCGGCGTCACCGGCGACCATTTCCGCTTCCTTACCGAGCTGGAGGGCTTGAGCTTTCCCGAGGCGGTGCAGCAGATCGCTGATATGGCCGGCGTTCCGATGCCGCTTGCCGATCCTGTGATGGAGAAGCGCGAGAAGGAACGCGGCTCGCTGATCGACGTCATGGAGATGGCGACACAATTTTTCCAGGATCAATTGCAGACGGCGAATGGGGCGAGGGCGCGCGCCTATCTGCGCGACCGCGGGCTGACCGGGCGCACTATCGAAACCTTCCGTCTCGGCTATGCCCCTGACAGCCGCAATGCGCTGAAGGAATTTCTGGCCGGCAAGGGCGTGCTGAAAGAACAGATCGAGGCTTGCGGCCTGGTCGTTCATGAAAACGTGCCGGTTTCCTATGATCGTTTCCGCGACCGCATCATGTTCCCGATCCTCTCGTCGCGGGAGAAGGTGATCGCCTTCGGCGGCCGCGCCATGTCATCGGATGCGCCGGCGAAATATCTGAACTCCAACGAGACGGAACTCTTTCACAAGGGCAACGTCCTTTATAATTTCGCCCGCGCCCGCCGCGCCATCCAGGGGCCGGGCCGTAGCGATCAGCAGGACGACAATGCCAGCGGCACCATCATCGCCGTCGAAGGCTATATGGATGTGATCGCGCTCTATCAGGCGGGCATCGAGAATGCCGTCGCGCCGCTCGGCACGGCGCTCACCGAAAACCAGCTCGAGCTGCTTTGGAAGATGGTGCCGCAGCCGGTGCTCTGCTTCGACGGTGACGGCGCCGGCATCCGCGCCGCCAATCGCGCCGCCGAACTGGCGCTGCCGCATCTGAAGCCCGGCCGTTCCGTCCGCTTTGCGCTTCTGCCTGATGGCAAGGACCCGGATGATCTCGTGCGCGATGACGGCCGCGCGCCCTTCGACAAGGTGATGAGCCAGGCAAAGCCGCTGTCGGAGATGCTGTGGAGCCGTGAGATCAATACCGGCAAGTTCGACACGCCCGAGGCACGCGCCGAACTCGAGGCGCGGCTGAAGCAGCTGGTCGCCGTCATCGCCGACGAGAATGTGCGCCGTCACTACCAGCAGGATATTCGCGACCGGCTGAACGCCTTCTTCCAGCCTCAGTTCCAGAACCGCAACAATGGCGAGCGCCGCGGCTTCAATGGCAATGGCAATTACCGGGCGGGCCGCGACAATGCGGGTAAGGCAGGGCCGAAAAGCCCCAGCCTTATTTCCGACCGGCTCGCCCGCTCAGGCCCGGTGCGCGGCCACCGGGACAATACGGCGCTGCGCGAAAGCGTGCTGGCGCTCACCATCGTCAATCATCCGTCGCTGATGATCGACGATTATGACGAGATCGCCGCGATCGATTATGATAGCCGAGAGTTGAAGCAGCTCTGGTCGGCTGTGCTTGGGGCAGCGGCTGCCGTCGCCGGCCCGCATCTGACGCGCGAATATCTGACCGAAAGGTTGGAATTCGAGGGCTTCGGTCCGCTGATCAAGAGCCTCGACCAGCAGGTGCGCAATGCCAGACTCTGGACGGCGACCGAGGAGGCGGCGATGGAGGATGCGCGTGAGGGGTATCGCCAGGCGCTCGCCTTCCACAAACGGGCAAAGGCACTGCGCCGGCAGAAAATGGAACTCGAACGCGAGATTGCGCTGGCGACCGAAGCCGGCGACGGCGAGGCAATCGTTCAGCTGATGCGGGCGCAACAGGAAGTGCATTTCGAAGGTGTGCGGCTTGAGAACCAGGAGGCGATCATCGACGGCTTCGGCGTGCTCTCCGGCCGCGTCAAAGGGGCGGCGAACCACTGATGCCGCAGACCGAACGGAACGAACCGGGCTTTTCCGCCTCCGATGCGTTGTTTTCCGCCGGCCGAGCGCCGCTCGATATTCTCAAGCAGGTCTACGGCTATTCCTCTTTCCGCGGCAAGCAGCAGCAGGTGGTCGAGCATGTGGTGTCAGGCGGCGATGCCGTGGTGCTCTTTCCGACAGGCGCGGGCAAATCGCTGTGCTTCCAGATCCCGGCACTCTGCCGTGACGGCGTCGGCATTGTCGTTTCGCCGCTGATTGCGCTGATGCGCGATCAGGTGGAGGCGATGAAGCAGCTCGGCATCCGGGCGGCCGCGCTCAATTCGTCGCTGTCGCGCGAGGAGTTCGTCGAGGTCCGCCGCGCGCTTTCGGCGGGCCGGCTCGACCTTCTCTACGTGACGCCCGAGCGCATCCTCACTGATGGTTTTCGCGAGCTGATCGCCAATGAGAAGATCGCGCTGTTTGCCATCGACGAGGCCCATTGCGTCTCGCAGTGGGGCCATGATTTCCGCCCGGAATATCGCGCGCTCGGCCAGCTGGGCGAGCAATATCCGGGCGTGCCGCGCGTGGCGCTGACGGCGACCGCCGATCCGCATACGCGCGACGACATCATCGAGCGGCTGGGGCTCGACGCTGCCCGGATCTTCACCACCAGCTTCGACCGTCCGAACATTGCTTACGAAATTGTCGAGCGCGACCAGCCGCGTCAGCAGCTGTTGCGCTTCCTGTCCGGCCACAAGGGAAACAGCGGCATCGTCTATTGCCTGTCGCGCGCCAAGGTCGAGGATACGGCAGAATGGCTGAACGGCCAGGGCGTGCGTGCGCTTGCCTACCATGCCGGCATGGACAGGGCGGTTCGCGACGCCAATCAGGATGCCTTTTTGAAAGAGGAGAACCTCTGCCTCGTCGCCACCGTCGCCTTCGGCATGGGCATCGACAAACCGAATGTGCGGTATGTCGCCCATCTCGACCTGCCGGGTTCCGTTGAGGCCTATTACCAGGAGACGGGGCGCGCCGGCCGCGACGGTCTGCCGTCCGAGGTCTGGATGGCCTACGGCATGGCCGATGTCATCCAGCGCGGCCGGATGATCGACGAGGGCGGTGCCGCCGCTGAGATCAAGCGGGTCGAGCGCGCCAAGCTCAACGCCTTGCTGGCGATTTGCGAGACCGCTTCCTGCCGCCGCCAGGCGATTCTTGCACATTTCGGCGAGGCGCATGCCGGACAATGCGGCAATTGCGACACCTGCCTGAAGCCGGTCGAGACCTGGGAGGGCACGGAGGCGGCGATCAAGGCGCTCGCCGCGATCTATCGCACCGGCGAACGTTTCGGTGCGGGCCACGTCATCGACGTGCTTGTCGGCAATGTCAACGAAAAGACCGAGCGTTTCGGCCATGCCGATATGCCTGTTTTCGGCGCCGGCAAGGATATTCCATCGCGCACCTGGCAATCCGTCTACCGCCAGCTGCTTGCCATGGGGCTGGTCCGGGTCGATCACGAGGCTTACGGGGCACTGAAGCTGGAGCCGGAGGCGCGCGCTGTCTTCAAGCACGAGCGGCAGGTGTTCTTCCGCAAGGACCGGCCGGCCTCCGAACGGCGCACGAAGAAGGCGGAGCGCAGCGAGCGCAAATCGGGACTGTCGGGCGCCGACGGCGCTCTGTTCGAGGCGCTGCGGGCCGAGCGCATGGCGATTGCCAAATCGCTCGGCGTGCCGCCCTATGTCGTCTTCCCCGATACGACGCTGATCGCCTTTGCCACGGAGAAGCCGAGGAGCCGCAAGGAGCTGCTTGCCATATCGGGCGTCGGCCAGGCGAAGCTCGAGCGTTATGGCGATGCGTTCCTGGAGATCATCCTGGCCCAGGACGGCTGAGCGGGCCGACCGATGTCTTCGGCCCAGCGCTGAACAAGACAAGCCGATGGCGATATGCTAACCCGAAAGCTATAAAAAACATCAGGAAGGGCCGCGCATGACCTCGCCATTTCTCTCCCATCTCAGTGCCGAAATTTCGACGCTGAAGGATGCCGGCCTCTATAAATCCGAGCGAGTGATCAGCTCCAAGCAGGCAGGCGAAATTGCCATTTCGACCGGCGAGCGGGTGCTGAATTTCTGCGCCAACAATTATCTCGGCCTTGCCGACAACGAGGAACTGGCCGAGGCCGGCAAGCAGGCGCTCGACCGCTATGGCTACGGCATGGCCTCGGTGCGTTTCATCTGCGGCACGCAGGAAGAGCATAAGCAGCTCGAAGCGCGCATCTCCTCCTTCCTCGGCATGGAAGACACGATCCTCTATTCCTCCTGCTTCGATGCCAATGGCGGTCTGTTCGAAACGCTGCTTTCCGAAGAGGATGCGATCATCTCGGATGCGCTGAACCACGCCTCGATCATCGACGGTGTCAGGCTTTCGAAGGCCAAACGCTTCCGCTACGCCAACAACGACATGTCGGCGCTGGAAGAGGAATTGAAGAAAGCCGAAGGCAGCCGTTTCAAGCTGATCGCCACCGACGGCGTCTTCTCGATGGACGGCATCATCGCCAATTTGGGCGGCGTTTGCGATCTCGCCGAGAAATATGGCGCCATGGTCATGGTCGACGACAGCCATGCGGTCGGCTTCGTCGGCAGGCACGGCCGCGGCTCGCCCGAACATTGCGGCGTCGAGGGGCGGATCGACATCATCACCGGCACGCTCGGCAAGGCGCTCGGCGGCGCCTCGGGCGGTTATACTTCGGCGAAAGCCGAGGTCGTCGAATGGCTGCGTCAGCGCTCGCGGCCCTATCTGTTCTCGAACACGCTGGCGCCGGTCATTGCCGCCGCCTCGCTGAAAGTGTTCGACCTGATCGAAAATGGCGATGCCTTGCGCAAGCGCCTGTCCGACAATGCCGATCTCTTCCGAACCGAGATGACGAAGCTTGGCTTCACGCTCGCCGGCGAAGGCCATCCGATCATCCCGGTCATGCTCGGCGATGCCAATCTTGCCCAGGACATGGCGGGGTTGATGCTGAAGAAGGGCATTTACGTGATCGGCTTCTCCTTCCCGGTGGTGCCGAAAGGCCAGGCCCGCATCCGCACGCAGATGTCGGCAGCGCATTCCAGGGCGGATGTCGAGCGGGCGATTGTGGCCTTTGCTGAGGCTGGGCGGGAATTGGGTGTGATTTGAGAATGAGGCTGCCCCTCACCCTAGCCCGACCGGGGTCGAGCCACAGGTCTCGACCCGTCCTTCGGACCCCCGTAAACGGGGCGAGGGGACGTGCCCTGCGAGAGGATGGTGGGGACGGAGAGGTCGCCGCTTGTCCCCTTCGCCCCGCTTGCGGGGAGAAGGTGCCGGCAGGCGGATGAGGGGCCGAAACAGGCACTGACCAAGGGATAAAGATATGTCGAACATGATGAAGGCGCTGGTCAAATCGAAAGCCGAAGTCGGGCTCTGGATGGAGAATGTGCCGGTGCCGGAGGTCGGGCCGAACGATGTGCTGATCCGGGTGAAGAAATCGGCGATCTGCGGCACCGACGTGCATATCTGGAACTGGGACCAGTGGGCGCAGAAGACCATTCCGGTGCCGATGGTCGTCGGTCATGAATTCTCCGGCGAGATCGCCGAGATCGGTTCGGCGGTCACCCGCTATCATGTCGGCGAGCGGGTTTCCGGCGAGGGCCATATCGTCTGCGGCAAGTGCCGCAACTGCCGGGCGGGCAGGGGGCATCTCTGCCGCAACACGCTGGGCGTCGGCGTCAACCGGCCGGGTTCGTTCGGCGAGTTCGTCTGCATTCCCGAAAGCAATGTCGTGGCGATCCCGGAAGATATTTCCGATGAGATCGCCGCCATCTTCGATCCGTTCGGCAATGCCGTGCACACCGCACTCTCCTTCGATCTTGTCGGCGAGGACGTGCTGGTCACCGGCGCCGGGCCGATCGGCATCATGGGGGCACTCGTCGCCAAACGGTCGGGCGCCCGCAAGGTCGTCATCACCGATATCAACCCGCACCGGCTGGACCTGGCGCGCAAACTGGGGATCGATCATGTCGTCGACGCGTCGCGCGAAAATCTGGCCGACGTGATGAAGACGATCGGCATGACGGAGGGTTTCGACGTCGGGCTCGAGATGTCGGGGGCAGCACCCGCCTTCCGCGATATGATCGACAAGATGAACAATGGCGGCAAGATCGCCATTCTCGGCATTGCACCGGCCGGTTTCGAGATCGACTGGAACAAGGTGATCTTCAAGATGCTCAATCTCAAGGGCATCTATGGCCGCGAGATGTTCGAGACCTGGTACAAGATGATCGCCTTCGTCCAGGGCGGCCTTGACCTTGCGCCGATTATCACTCACCGCATCGGGATCGACGAGTTTCGCGACGGCTTCGAGGCGATGCGCTCGGGCAATTCGGGCAAGGTCGTGATGGATTGGATGTGAGGAGGAAGACATGCTCTATGAAGGAAGCTGCCATTGCGGCAGGGTCGCCTACGAGGTCGAAGGCGAATTCACCGAAGCGCTGGACTGCAACTGTTCGCTCTGCCGCCGGCGGGGCGGGCTTCTGGCCTTCGTGCCGCGCGACAAGCTGGTGCTGAAGACGCCCGAAAAGGATCTCTCGACCTATACTTTCAACAGGCATGTCATCCGGCATCACTTCTGCGCCAATTGCGGCATTGCGCCGTTCGGCGAAGGGGTCGGCCCGAATGGCGCTGCCATGGCCTCGGTCAATCTGCGCTGCATTCCCGCGGTCGATCTCGGCGCGTTGAAGGTGACGGCCTACGATGGCGAGGCAAAGTAGCCAATATTCGTCCGGACAGAGGCGAACAGAACAACGATAGGACTGCAAAAATGGCGCGAACAACCGGCGCTACGGGCAAAATCCTTGCTGCCCTTGTCTTTTGTTCGCCGCATCTTAAATAAGGCTTCGCAATCGCTGCCGCGGTTCAAAGCCTGTGGATAAGGCTTTTTCCGATGATTCGTGAGCTTTTTTTCTGGAAAAGCTTGACGAGAACAAAAAATGTGGGAATCACCGTTCGACTTGTTGAAACGGTGAACTGGGTCAAGGCGGATCGCGCAACCATGGCCGGAAATCCAAAAGCAAAAAAGCTTTGCTGTCCGGTGCCGGCGATCGTGGTTAATCAGGCTTTAAATGTCATCCCGTTAGGTGGGCAAAGGTGATTCGAGGGCGGCGCGAGCGACGCGTCAGGCCCTGAGACGGCCCATTCACCGTAGCGAGATTGGATAGCGTCAGGAAGGCGACGATATAAATGGCAACCAAGGTCAAAGAGAACGAAGACGCGGAAGTCGAACGCGACGGCGCAAGCGACGGCCCTCTTCTCGATCTTTCCGACGACGCGGTCAAGAAGATGATCAAGGCCGCCAAGAAGCGCGGCTATGTGACGATGGATGAGCTGAACGCTGTCCTGCCGTCTGAGGAAGTGACGTCCGAGCAGATCGAAGACACGATGTCGATGCTGTCGGACATGGGCATCAACGTCATCGAGGATGAAGAAGCCGAGGAAGCCGGTGCTTCCGGCGGCGGCGATGACGACGACGCCGGCGGCGACGAGGAGAGCGAAGGCGGCGAACTCGCGCCTTCGAGCGGCACCGCGCTCGCAACCGCCAAGAAAAAAGAGCCGACCGACCGCACCGATGACCCGGTGCGCATGTACCTGCGCGAGATGGGCTCGGTGGAGCTTCTTTCCCGCGAGGGCGAAATCGCCATCGCCAAGCGCATCGAGGCCGGCCGCGAAACGATGATCGCTGGCCTCTGCGAGAGCCCGCTGACCTTCCAGGCGATCATCATCTGGCGCGACGAACTCAACGAAGGCACGACGCTGCTGCGCGAGATCATCGATCTCGAAACCACCTATTCCGGTCCTGAAGCCAAGGCTGCGCCGCAGTTCCAGAGCCCCGAGAAGATCGAGGCCGACCGCAAGGCTGCCGAGGAAAAGGAAAAGACCCGCCGCGCCCGCTCCGGCGACGACGACATCACCGATGTCGGCGGCGAGGGCCTGCCTCCCGAGGAGGAGGAAGAGGACGAGGACGAATCCAACCTTTCGCTGGCGGCGATGGAAGCCGAGCTTCGCCCGCAGGTGATGGAGACGCTCGATACGATCGCCGAGACCTACAAGAAGCTGCGCAAGCTGCAGGACCAGCAGGTCGAGCAGCGCCTGTCGGCATCCGGCACGCTGTCTTCAGCCCAGGAGCGCCGCTACAAGGAGCTCAAGGACGAGCTGATCAAGGCCGTCAAATCGCTGTCCTTGAACCAGAACCGCATCGACGCCCTGGTCGAGCAGCTTTACGACATCAACAAGCGCCTCGTTTCCAACGAAGGCCGCCTGCTGCGCCTGGCCGAATCCTACGGCGTCAAGCGCGATAGCTTCCTGGAACAGTATCAGGGCGCCGAGTTGGATCCGAACTGGATGAAGTCGATCGGCAATCTGGCCGCCCGCGGCTGGAAGGAATTCGCCCGCGGCGAAAACACGACGATCCGCGACATCCGCCAGGAGATCCAGAATCTGGCGACCGAGACCGGCATTTCGATTTCGGAATTCCGCCGCATCGTGCACATGGTGCAGAAGGGCGAGCGCGAGGCGCGCATCGCCAAGAAGGAAATGGTCGAAGCGAACCTTCGCCTCGTCATTTCCATCGCCAAGAAATACACGAACCGCGGGCTGCAGTTCCTCGACCTCATTCAGGAAGGCAATATCGGCCTGATGAAGGCGGTCGACAAGTTCGAATACCGTCGCGGCTACAAGTTCTCGACCTATGCGACATGGTGGATCCGTCAGGCGATCACCCGTTCGATCGCCGACCAGGCCCGCACGATCCGCATTCCGGTGCACATGATCGAGACGATCAACAAGATCGTCCGCACCTCGCGCCAGATGCTGCATGAAATCGGCCGCGAGCCGACGCCGGAAGAACTGGCCGAAAAGCTCGCCATGCCGCTCGAAAAGGTCCGCAAGGTCCTGAAGATCGCCAAGGAGCCGATCTCGCTCGAAACCCCGGTGGGCGACGAAGAGGATTCGCATCTCGGCGATTTCATCGAGGACAAGAACGCCCTGCTGCCGATCGACGCGGCCATCCAGGCGAACCTGCGCGAGACGACGACCCGGGTTCTCGCCTCGCTGACGCCGCGCGAGGAACGTGTCCTGCGCATGCGCTTCGGCATCGGCATGAACACCGACCA
The DNA here is from genome assembly GCF_002211295.1 of Rhizobium sp. N122. Classification (NCBI taxonomy): domain Bacteria; kingdom Pseudomonadati; phylum Pseudomonadota; class Alphaproteobacteria; order Hyphomicrobiales; family Rhizobiaceae; genus Rhizobium; species Rhizobium sp. N122. Next base: position 162,310 of record NZ_LOKU01000003.1, read on the forward strand.
TACGCTCGAAGAGGTTGGCCAGCAGTTCTCGGTCACCCGCGAACGTATCCGCCAGATCGAGGCGAAGGCGCTGCGCAAGCTGAAGCATCCGAGCCGCTCCCGGAAGCTGCGCTCGTTCCTCGACAGCTGAGTTTCGACGCCGTTCTGATTGGAAAAGCCGGGCCCTGCGCCCGGCTTTTGCTTTGCTGTAATTAGTACCAATGATCGCGGCGGCTTTCTTGTCCCTCCCTGGTGACAGGACTATAATCCGGCCCACGGGGGAAGGGATCGATCGCGACGCGCGAGCGAGGTCGATGTGTACCTGTCGGCCGATCCTCCGTCAGGAGGTGCGACATGACCACTTACATCCTTTTGATCGATTGGACGGATCAGGGCATCCGCAATGTTCGCGACTCGACAAAGAGGCTGGACGCGGCGAAGAAACTGCTCGCCGGTGTCGGCGGCTCGTTCAACCAGTTCTTTCTGACGATGGGCGGGCATGACATGGTTGCCGTCTGCGAGGCGCCCGACGACGCGGTGATGGCGCATTTTACGCTGTCGCTGGCCATGGGCGGCAATGTCCGGACCGAGACGCTGAAGGCCTTTCCGGAAGCGGCCTATCGGGATCTCATCGGTTCGCTCGGCTGAATGCAATTATAGATTGCGTATTTTACCTGTTGCATGGCTTCGGCTGTGCTGGCAGTGTTCGCGCCGTGCTTCAATTTCCGCGGCAGGGCTCCCGGCCCGATTTTCGGCAAGCTCCATGATGAAAGCGCTTTTCATGATCTCCGCCGATCGCGCGACAGCCGCTTCCTGACCGATGGAACTGGCGGCAGGCAAATGGGATGGGGGAATCGGGCGCGGGGCTGCTGTGTCCTTTGGCCTGCATGCCGCGGCGATCCTCCTTCTCCTGCTGCTGTGGCCGAAGGCCGAGCCGCCGATGCTATTGCCCGATGACGGTCTCTCGGTGGAGATCGTTCCGCAGCCGGTGGGGCCGCTGACAAGGCCCGAGCCGGTCAGGGCGCCATCGCCGGAGCCGGCAAAAGCCGAAGCCGCAGCGCCGCAAGCCGAAAGGCCGGTTGCCAACAATGCGCCGGCTGCGGCAATGCCGTCCGTGACGCCGACCGCGCCGCCGGCGCCGAAGCCCACCGAATTCGTCGCGGCAAGCCGGCTGTTTTCCGACAAGGTGCTGGCCGATCCGCGCAGCCGGCGCGCTCGCGAAGCGCTGCGCGGCCTTGCCGGCAGCGAGCGCAATCTGCAGCTTTGCGACCTCGAGGCGCTGGAGCAGGTCCGCCGGGCGCGGCCGGATATGCGGCCCGATCTGCTCGCCCCCTATGCCATGGCGCCGGAGAAAATCAGCGGCAACAGCGTCGAGGTGAGGGGCGGCGCGTTGCGCAGCCACAGGGCATGGTACAACATCCAGTTCAAATGCGGGCTCGATGCCGGCTCCGGCAAGGTCACCTCCTTCGCCTTCCTCGTCGGCGATGCCATTCCGCAGGCTGAATGGCAGGCGCATGATCTAGTGGCCGATGACGGGGCCGCCGACCAATGACGCCCATCGCTGCGGCGATCACGTGGTTTTTTTCTTTTGTGGCTTGATGCTGCCGGTTTTAAAGGCCACATCGCTGCTGTGACAGAAGAAGACGTGGCACCGGCGGAAACGCAGCACGAAACGGGAAAACAGCGGCCTGAAATCCGCTGGGGCATCGGTGCGTCCGTGCTTCTGCATGTCCCCCTTGTCGCGCTCCTGATCTTTGGGCTGCCGAAGATCGAGCCGAAACCTGCCGAAGACGAGAGCGTGAAGGTCGAGCTCGTCCCGCCGCCGGAGGAGAAGAAACCGGAGCCCAAGCCCGAGAAAAAACCACCGGAGCCGAAGCCGCCGGAACAGGCAAAGAAGCAACCGCCTCCCTTGCCACCGCCTCCTCCTCCGCCGCCACCGACGGCTAAGAAAGCTCCCGCGCAATCGAAGCCGATGCCGACCCTGCGCCCCGTCATCGAGTTCGGCGATAAGAATAGCGGCCCCGAAAAATCGCTGGCAGGAAATTCCTCGCAAGGTGAAGCCAAACCTGCGGCAACTCCGCCGCCGCAGAATTCCGAACCGGAGCAGGTGCCGACAAAGGCGGCGGCCGATAGGCCTAAAACTGAGGAGCCTCCATCAAAACCATTGCCAGATGATGTGAAGCTGCCTGAGGTTGCGACGGCAGACGTTTCCCCGGAGCGTAATGGGCCGCCGACAGACGTGTCTGGCGAAACCAATACGACCATCGAGCAGGCCAAACCGCCTGAAGAAAAGACCGCCGAGACGCCTAAAACGACTGCTAAAAACAGCGATCTACCCAAGGCAAAAACGCTGTTTTCACAGACAGACGATGGCAGTTCGGTTGCGCAAACTGCGATCAATGGCCTTCCACGTAAAAATCGAGTGGCCACACTTTGCGCCACCGAGCTGCAGGCCCAGCTCGTTCACGGTTCGCCGCGTTTTTTCCCCATCTCATTGCCCAGTTTTGGGTTGCGAGCCGGCAGCATTCTGAACGTGGACGATGCGGCCTTTAGCACAGCCAAGGGCTGGTACCACGTTCGTTTCAGGTGCGAGTTGGATGAGGGAGCGACGAAAGTCGTGTCATTTGCCCACGAAGTCGGCGGATTGATCCCTCGCAGTCAGTATGCGAAATACGATATTCGTGACTAGTCCTCGCGATGGGATCGCGTCTCGCCGGCAACCAGCCACACGCAAGCAACCGCCTCTAGCCTCTCACCATGGCCGTGATGGTACGGTGAAGAAGAGGACAATGATATGTCGAACGAGATCGAGCGTTTTCTTGAGCGTCAGGATGAGGCCGTGAGCGCGCTGTTCCTGGAACACAAGGGCGACGAGCTGACCGATATTCTGGTGGCGGCTCTGGAAGAGGCGTTCGAGATTCTGCTCGAAGCCGCGCCCGCCGAAACGCTGCATTGACATTTTCCAAAACATTGCCGGCAGCGCTTGCCGAGCGGCTGTCCGGCTACCGGTTCGAACGCGATACGCTCGGCCGTTCTACCGCGAGCGTCTTTCGGCTGGAAGGCGAGGGCTTGCCGGCGCTCTATCTGAAGGTCGAGACGGCGGGGCCGTTCGGCGAGCTTGCCGATGAAGCCGCCCGGCTCGGCTGGCTGAAGACCGCCGGCCTGCCGTGTCCCGAGGTGATCGCCCGGGACAGCGACGGCGGGCACAACTGGCTGCTGATCGGCGCGCTGCCGGGCAATGATCTCGCCAGCGCCTCGGCGCTGACGCCGCTGGCGCGGGTCGAACTGCTGGCGGCAGCGCTTTCCCGTCTCCATGACCTGCCGATTTCCGCCTGCCCCTTCGACCACCGGCTGGAGAACCGCATTGCCGCGGCCAAAGCGCGGATGCAGGCCGGCATCGTCGACGAGACCGATTTCGACGAGACGCGGCTTGGCAAAAGTGCCGAAGCCTTGTTTGCCGAGCTCGAAAGCCGAAGGCCGGGCCGCGAGGATCTCGTCGTCACCCATGGCGATGCCTGCCTGCCGAATTTCATCGCCTCGGCAGAGGGGTTCTCCGGCTATATCGATTGCAGCCGGCTCGGCGTCGCCGACCGCTATCAGGATATCGCGCTCGCCTGCCGCAGCATCACCTATAATTTCGGCGAGGCGCTGGTGCGGCCCTTCCTCGATCGTTACGGGATGACGAAGCCGGATCCGGCTACGCTCCATTATTTCCAGTTGCTCGACGAGTTCTTCTAGCCATTGCTCCATCCGGCTGGCACAGTGGCCGCAATCGAACCTGCGGACAGACGATGGCGAAGAACCAGTTCAGGATGCTGCGCTCGGCGCTGGCGGGCGTCGAAGCGGTGGAAGCAGAAACGCATCACAGTTTTTCCCGGCACACGCATGAGCAGTTCGGCATCGGCCTCGTCTCATCGGGGGCGCAGAAATCGCTGAGCGGCCGCGGCATGGTGGAGGCTGTGGCCGGCGATATCATCACGGTCAATCCGAACGAGGTGCATGACGGTGCGCCGATCGGCCAGCGGCGGTCGTGGCGCATTCTCTATTTCGATCCCGAGATCGTCGCCGGCCTGTCGCGAGAGATCGGCAGCGGCGGGGCAGGGCGATCGGAAATCCCGCATCCGGTCATCCGCAACAGGGCGATCGCTGCCCGCTTCGAAACGTTGTTTGGCGCGGTGACCGAGGCCAAGACGGATGGGATGCTGCGCGAGCAACTGCTGCTGCAGCTTGTCGCCGATGTCATGCGCGAGCGCGCCGGCAGCGACGAGCGGCCGCCGGTGCCGGCGTCGATCCGCGCGGCCCGGGATCTGATCGACGACGATCCGCTTGCCGCCGTCTCGCTCGCCGATCTCTCGCGGGAAAGCGGGCTCAGCCGCTTCCAGGTGCTGCGCGGTTTTGCCAGGGCGACGGGACTGACGCCGCATGCCTATCTCGTCCAGGCCCGCATCCATATCGCCCGGCGGCTGATCGCTCAGGGCATGCCGCTTGCGGAGGCGGCCTTCGCCAGCGGCTTTGCCGACCAGAGCCATATGACACGCGTCTTCGTCCGCAAATACGGTCTGTCGCCGCGGCTCTATGCCGGCGCCTTTCTCTGAGCGGTGCCGGTCGCTTCGTCACGCGGGCGGAATCCGATCCATGACCCAGGCCAGCCACCCGCCCTCGTCCTTCGAGGCTCCGGCCTGCGGCCTGCACACCTCAGGATAAGGGCTGATCGTGGGTGCCGTGCTTCTGATAAGCGGGCGAAATGGCTGCTCCTCACCTTCATCGAAAACAGGAGAGGATTTGGGCTCGACGCCCAAGAGAGCCTCATCCTGAGGTGCCCCGCAGGGGCCTCGAAGGACGAGGCGGGTGCGCTGGCGGTTGATGGATGCAAGGCGCAGCGCCGAGCGTGTCCTTCGAGGCTCCGGCCTTTGGCCTGCGCGCCTCAGGATGAGGGAGATTGGAGGATGCCGCACCCTCTCTCCGGCATCATCCTTGTGCCCCGCAGCCGTGAGAGCCGACCCACCCGCCGCGCTTTGGTTCTTTGTTTATACCCTGCAATTTCGTTCAAGACCGCGAGAACTCCCTGCTGTTTCCTCGGCGCGTCCAACAGGAGGCGCGGAATGTCGAGGCAGGTTCAAGGTTATCTCTATCTGGCGCTGGCCATGCTGACGGTCGGAAGCACCGTCATCGCCAGCAAGCTCATCGCCTCCGGCCTGCCGCCGTTTGCCGCCACCGCATTGCGCTTCGCGCTGGCCTTTCCCGTCTTGCTGGTGCTGATGCGGGCAACCGGCGTGCGGCTGCCGAAGCTCTCCAGGCATGACCGCCTGATCCTCGCCATTCAGGCCGGCGCCGGCAGCGTTGGTTATACGACGCTGCTGATTTCCGGCCTCGGCTTGACCTCTGCGGCCGATGCCGGCGTGGTCATCGGCACGCTGCCGGTGGTGTCGGCTGCCATTTCCATTCTGCTGCTTCGCGAAAGGCCGAAGCCTGCTTTGCTTGTTGCCGTGGCGCTGGCGACGGCGGGCGTGCTTTCGATCGCCGTCACCCCGGACGCGGCCGGCGGGTCGCTCGCCGGCAATGGGCTGATCTTCGGTGCCGTTATCTGCGAGGGGCTGTTCATCCTGCTGAACAAGAAGCTGAAGACGGACATTCCGCCGCTTGCCCAGTCGACGCTGATGGCCGGGATCGGCTTCGTCGTCGCCGTCATCCCGGCGGTATTCGAGGCGCCTTTCGCACAGGATATATCGACAGGCGCCGCCGTTGCCGTCGCCTATTATGCGCTGGTGCCGACGGTCGCCGGCTTCCTGCTCTGGTATGCGGGGGCGGCGAGGGTGAGCGGCACGGAGGCCGCGCTCTTCACCGCGGTCGCTCCGGTTTCCGCCGTCATGCTGGCTTTCCTGATCCTCGGCGAACCGATCGGGCTCAACCAGGTCGCCGGCATCGCCTGCGTCTTGGCGGCCGTGCTCGGGCTTGCTGCTGCCGGCAGCCGGGAGGCGATGACTATATCCGGAGGGAGATAGGCCATGCAGTTCCGTCATGCCGATGCGATATGGCAAGCGTTTCCGGAGCTTCGCGCCGGGGCGCTTCATGTGGACGCGATCCATGCGGATGCCGCGGTCGAGACGGCGATTGCGCGCTTCAGCGCCATTGCCGAGGCCCGGCTGGCCGCAGCGCAGGAGAGCGAGTTTCCCGAAATCCAGGCGTGGCGGCGCGGCTTTTCCCGCATGGGACTGAAGCCGACGCAATATCGCTCCGCCTCCGAGGCGCTGCTGCGCCGCTTCCGCCAGGACCATGGCCTGCCGCGCCTGCATCCGCTCGTCGATCTCTGCAACGCGATTTCGCTCGCCTTCGCCATTCCGATTGCCATCTTCGACACCGAAAAAATCATAGGCGATCTCGAAGTCCGGCGGGCGAAGGGGCAGGAGACCTATTTGACCTTCGGCGGCGAAATCGAACATCCGGACCCGGACGAGGTGATCTTTTCAGACGGCGCGGGGCGGGCGCATGCGCGGCGCTGGACAAACCGGCAGAGCGGGCTTTCGGCGGTGCGGCCGACGACGCGCTCGGCGCTGATCGTTGCCGAGGCCCTGCATGTTTGCGCCAGCGAGGATATCGCCAGGCTGATCGAAACGCTCGCGGATGCGCTTGGAGCTCACTGGCCGGCGACGCCGAAAACGGCGATGCTGAGCTTTGGATCACCTGGTTTCGAATTCTAACGCCTGTCATCAGGAAAGGGCTTGGGCCGGCCGCATGCCCGCCCTATCTCCACGGCATCGATATTTCCTGGAGGCGAAGCGCATGTCAGACAGATCGATCAAGATCCCCGGGCCCGACCATCCGATCACCATCGAGCACAATCCCTGCCGCGTCGTCGTCACGCTCGGCGGCAAGGTGATTGCCGATAGCCACGATGCGCTGACGCTGCGCGAGGCCTCCTATCCGCCGGTGCAGTATATTCCGCGTCGGGATGTCGATATGGCGCAGCTTCAGCGCACCGACCATGCCAGCCATTGTCCCTATAAGGGGGACGCTGCCTATTACAGCATCATTGCCGGCGGCGAGCGCTCGAAGAACGCCGTCTGGACCTACGAAGCGCCGAATGCCGCCGTCAGCACCATCAAGGACCATCTCGCCTTCTATCCCGATCGCGTCGACGCCATCGAGGAAATGGCCTCGCCGGAGGCCGGCACCTTCTGACGACGCTGCGTCTTCCGGTGGAACATGTTGCCTGCGGGATCGTTGAATTGGTCTAGCGGGGGATGTGTCGTGCCGAAATTCTACTTTCAGCTCCTCGATCGTGATGGCGTCGGGGCGACCGAGACCGGATATGAATTCGCCTCCATCGAGGCCGCGAAAGCCGAGGCGCGGCGCGTGCTTGCGGAGATGGCAGCTGAAGGCCTGCCGGCGGAACCGTTGAACATGCTGTCGGTGGAACTCTTCGACGAAAGCCGGCGGCCGCTTGCGGAAATCCGGCTGATTCTCGAGGAAATAGCCAAGTAGCCGTGGCCGGCATGGCGCCCCTCCGACAATCGGAGCAATGGCGCGACTATGTCAAATTTAATTGCCGGCTATGAAGGCGGGCCCTAATGCATGCTGCGACATGTAAACAAAGAGCCAAAGCCGCCTCGCGGCGGCCGCTACCGCAGGACGTCGAGCCATTCATTGTTGAAGACGAGGCTGGCAACCGTGACCGGATCGCCGCTTTCGTCGCGCACGGTGACGGCGATGATGGCGCGGTCGCCCGCCGGCAGTTCGTCACGGGCCACATCCAGCAGGATGCGGGTCACCTCTTTGGGAATGTCCGCGCGCGATCGGAGCTCGGTGCCGTGCTCATCGCGGGTCGGGCCTTCGCCGTTATGCAGATCGAAAAAGTAGCGAGCCATGTTTTTTCCTGTCGTCGCAGGGGGAAATTACAGATGAAGACAATTGTTCCCGGGGCCAGGCATTGATTCTTATAGAAAATACAGGTCGCATCATCATGATCACCTTCTTATGCTATCGGCGGACAAGCCCGTGATTGAAGCCCTGCTGCTCAACCTCGGAAGCCGCGATGTGCTATCGGCGGAAGAGGAGAATCTCCTCCGGTCGATCCTGGTCAAGGACCGGCACTTCGCTGCCGGAGAGGATATCGTCCTCGAAGGCAGCCGGCCGCCCTACAGCACGCTGCTCATCGATGGTTTTGCGGCACGCTACAAGGTGATGGCCGATGGCAGCCGCCAGATCACCGCGCTGCATGTCGCCGGCGATTTCGTCGACCTGCACGCCTTTCCCGTCAAGAAGATGGATCACGGCATCGTCGCGCTGTCGGCCTGCCACGTCGCCTTCGCCGATCATGCCGATCTCAGGGCGATCACCGAGCGCATGCCGCATCTGACCCGGCTGCTCTGGCTCGATACGCTGGTCGATGGCGCCATTCACCGGGAGTGGATCGTCGCCATGGGCCGGCGGTCCAAACGCGCCCATATCGCCCATCTCGTCTGCGAGCTTTTCGTGCGGCTGCAGGTCGTCAAGCGGACGCGGGGCGAAAGCTTCCAGTTTCCCTTGACGCAGATCGAGATGGCCGACGTGCTCGGCGTTTCCGTCGTCCATCTGAACAAGACGCTGCAGGCGCTGAGGCGCGAGGGGGTCTTCACCTGGGAGAACCGGACGATCACCATCGTCGACTGGGAGCGCCTGCAGGAAATCGCCGAATTCGACCCCGCCTATCTGAACATCGTCAAGGAGCCGCGCTGATGCCGGCCTTCGCGACGTCATGTCCGCACGTTGCAATTGACAAATCGCTCATCGGAGCAGAACACCGTTCCGACATCCACGAAAACCTCCTGAAGGCCGCAGCCTCCCATCGCCGGCCGGTGACATCGCAATGGACATATCCCAAGGCCCGCGGAGCGTTCTTCGCCACCCCGGCTATCTGAACTTCGCTGCCTCCCGCGTCTTTTCCTCGCTTGCCTTCCAGTCGATCGGCATCGCTATGGGCTGGATGATCTACGACCAGACGCACAGCGCCTTTGCGCTCGGCCTCGTCGGCCTCTGCCAGTTCCTGCCGATGGCGGCGCTGACCTTCGTCGTCGGCCATGTCGCCGATCGCTTCGACCGGCGGCGCATCGGCCTCATCTGCCAGTTGATCGAGGCGGTGACGGCGCTGGTGCTGGCGGTTGCCACCTGGCAGCAATGGCTGACGCCTTCAGGCATCCTCGCCGCCGTCACCGTGCTCGGCGCCGTCGTCGCCTTCGAGCGGCCGACCATGGCGGCGCTGCTGCCGAATATCGTGCCCGCCTCGATGCTGCAGAAGGCGGTCGCCACCTCCACCTCGCTGATGCAGACAGCGCTGATCATCGGCCCCTCGCTCGGCGGCCTGCTCTACGGGCTGAACCCGGTGGCGCCCTTCGCCGTGTCGGCGCTGTTTTTTGCCGTCGCGAGCTTCAACGTCATCTCGATCCGCCTGCAATGGGCGCCCGGCAAGCGCGAGCCGGTGACACTCGCCTCGGTCTTTGCCGGCGTCTCCTTCATTCGCAGCCGCCCGGTGATGCTCGGCACCATCTCGCTCGATCTCTTCGCGGTGCTGCTCGGCGGCGCCACCGCGCTGCTGCCGATGTTTGCCCGCGATATCCTGCATGCCGGTCCGTGGGGACTGGGCTTCCTGCGCGCCGCGCCGGCAATCGGCGCGCTCGCCATGTCGATCGTGCTTGCCCGCCGGCCGCTCGAAAGCAATGTCGGGCGCAAGATGCTCGCCGCCGTCGCCGTGTTCGGCCTCGCCACCATCGTTTTTGCGCTCTCCACCAATATCGTGCTTTCCGTCGTCGCCCTGTTCGTCGTCGGTGGGTCGGATACGGTCAGCGTCGTCGTGCGCAGCTCGCTGGTGCAGTTGCTGACGCCGGATGAGATGCGCGGCCGTGTCAGCGCCGTCAACTCGCTGTTCATCGGCACCTCGAACCAGCTCGGCGAATTCGAATCCGGCATGATGGCCGCAGCGCTTGGCCCCGTCGCCACCGGCATTGTCGGCGGGCTCGGCACTGTGATCGTCGTGTTGCTGTGGATGCGGCTCTTTCCCGATCTCACCAAGGTCAAGACGCTGCAGGGCTGATGCATGCCTGATGCGTTGAAAGCGGCGGCGGCTCCCGTTAGGGTCCGCGCAAATCATTATTCGGCGGGGCGGCGCGTGACGAAAACCTTTCTATCCTATCTGCTGGCGGCGGTTTTCGCCTCGGCGCCGGCGGTGGCATCGGCCGATTGGCAGGCGGTGGAAGAGGTGCGACCCTATTCGATATCCGGAACGACCGGTGCGGAGCTCTACGAATCGATCGGGGCGCGGGGCCCGAAGGCCGGGCCCACTGGCCGGGTGATCGCGCATACGACCTTCAAGCTGACCTGGACCCGCAAATACGAAACGCAGGGCCATGCCTGCGTCATCACCACCAACCGGCCGAAGCTCATCATCACCTATACGCTGCCGAAACCCTCGGCTGCGCTGCCCCCGGCCGTCGGTGGCAGCTGGGAGAGCTTCGTCGCCGGCGTGCAGGCGCATGAGCGGGTGCATGGCGAGACCATCAAGGAGATGGTCAAGGAAATCGAGGTGATGAGCGTCGGCCTCACCGTTGCCGACGACCCGGATTGCAAGAAGATCCGCATCGAACTGACGCGCCGCCTCGGCGAGATTTCCGACAGGCAGCGCCAGCGCGGCCGCGACTTCGACAAGATCGAAATGGGCGACGGCGGCAATATCCAGCAGCTCATCCTCAAGCTGGTCAATGGGCCGTGATTGCCGCTGCCGGCGCCGCATCCCTGGACCTGCCCGGGCGCGCTCCTATCTCTCCCGTCAGCGCGAGAATGTGGAGAAGGTGTCATGTCTTATGTCGACGGTTTCATCGTGGCGGTGCCGAAGGAGAATGTCGAGGCCTATAAGAGGTTCTCGACCTTCGCCGGCACGATCTGGAAGGAATATGGGGCGCTCGAATATGTCGAATGCATCGGCGACGACGTGCCCTATGGCGAGCTGACCTCCTTTCCCCGCGCCGTGCAGGCGAAGGAGGATGAGGTGGTGGTGTTTGCCTGGATCGTCTACCGGTCGCGGCAGGAGCGCGACGATATCAACGCCAAAGTGATGGCGGATCCGAGGCTCGAGGGCGACCAATGGCAGATGCCGTTCGACGGCAAGCGGATGATCTATGGCGGCTTCGAGACGCTGATCAAACTCTGAACCCAAGCATTGACTTGCCTGTTATGACGCGCCACCTCGCGGCGATCAGATTCCGAGACGGGAGAGCGCCTTGCCACAGACGATCCTGACTCTGTCCACACGCGGACAGGGCCTTTACGAATTCACCGATCAGGCAGACGCCTTCGTCAGCGCTTCGGGACGGGAGGAGGGGCTTCTCACCGTCTTCGTGCGCCACACGTCCTGCTCGCTGCTGATCCAGGAAAATGCCGATCCCGACGTGCAAACCGATCTGCTTTCCTTCTTCCGCCGCCTCGTGCGGCCGGCCTCCGATCCCGCGATGGGCTGGGTCGTGCATCGGGCCGAAGGGCCGGATGATATGCCGGCGCATATCAAGGCGGCGCTGACGCAGGTGTCGGTCGGAATTCCCGTCGCGCGCAGCCGGCTGATGCTCGGCACCTGGCAGGGCCTCTATCTCTTCGAGCATCGCGACCGGCCGCACCGCCGGGAAATAGTGCTGCATCTCGGCCCGTGAAAGGATTAATCCTTGTGAATGAGAAGTGAATGGTCGGTTCGAACGCCATTCAGTTTGCAGCGTTTACTGTCGAGGCAATCCCTAAGGGAGAACCCAAGCATGTCGCGCAATAACGACATGCGTAGAAATAAGACCAATCGACGGAGACGCCCCATGACACATTTCCTCGCCAAGGCCTCGCTTGCCGCATTGCTCGCCCTCTGCACCGTCCCGGCCACGGTTACCACCGCGGCAGCCGCTGGGCCGCAGACGAATTTCGTCGTCGAGGCGCAATATCACCGGCCGATCCGCGGCTGTTCGCCGATGCATGCCGTGCGCAAGGCGCGCGATTTCGGTCTGCGCAGAGCCCAGATCACCCGCATGTCGCCGCGCGTCGTCGTCGTTTCCGGCCGCGACCACCGCGGCTGGGATAGAATGGTCTTCGCTAATGTCCGCGGCTGCCCGCTGATCCGGCGCTGAGGACTGCGCCGGCAGGCGCTGACACGGCGCCTGCCGGCCGCTTTTGCCTTGACGGCGACACTTTCAGCCGCTTCTTCTCTAATCCGTATGGGTGATTCCAGGCGGCTCGGCCGCACCGACTTTGAAACGAGAGGTTTTTCGATGATGCAGTTTTTGGCAAAGGCGGGTCTTGCCGTCATGCTGACCGCCGGCACCCTTGCCGGCACGGTGGCGCCCGCCGCCGCGCAGTTGAATATCATTATCGGCGATCAGGACCGTGACGCGCCGCGGGACTACCGCCGTCCGGCTCCGGGCTACAACCATCCGGGGTACGACCGTCCGGGCTTCGAGGGCCGCCGTCCGCGCGGCTGCGATCCGCGTCTGGCCCAAGATATGGCCCGCGATTACGGCTTCCGCCGCGCCCGCGTCGTCGACATCACGCCCCGCCGCGTCATCGTCCAGGGCTGGACACGCCGCGGCCCCGACGAGATGAGCTTCGGCAACGTCCGCGGCTGCCCGGCCCTGCGTCGCTGATATAATTTAGAATACCGCCCGTCTCCCCGATGCGGCGGCGACTGCATAATTCCTTAGATCGGAAACGATCTAAGGATAAAATTATGCAGTAATTCAAAGTGCTGCAGCGTCCTTTGCACGTCTGAAAGACGTGCGGCGCTGCAGAACCGCCTTTGCCAGTCTCCCCGGATCGGCAAGGGCGGTTTTGTTTTTTGGTATTTTTGCGCGCAGCAGACCCCTCCCCAACCCCTCCCCACAAGGGGGAGGGGTTAAACCGCAGCCCGCGGCGGCGGTAAAAAGGAGAGGTCTTGTTATATGAAGCGGTGCGGCAAGTTAGTCCCTCCCCCTTGTGGGGAGGGGTTGGGGAGGGGTTTGAGCTGCCACCGTCGTGATCTTACTGCTCGATCGCGAAAGTTACCGTAACGCTGACGGTATAATTGTTCTCACCCCCCTGGACGGGAACCGCTGCATCCGAGGCCTCCTTCATCATCGTGGCGCGATAGACAGGCTGCGGCATCGGGCGGGGCACATTCTCGTTGATCTCGATAATGCGGCCGAGCTTGACGCCGGCGGCTTCGCTCAGCGTTTTCGCCTTCTTCACGGCCTCGGCGACGGCGTTCTTGCGCGCCTCTTCGAGGGCCGCTTCCGGCTTGTCGTTGGTGAACTGGATGTCGCCGCCCTGGTTGATGCCGAGGGTGACGGACTGGTCGATCACCTGGCCGAGCTTGGCAAGATCGCGCAGCCGGATGGTGATGGAATTGATGGTCTGGTAGCCGATCAGCTGCGGCTGCTGCTGCTGGCCGTCGACCGGCTGCGGATAATTATATTGCGGCTGGATTGAGAAGCCGGAGGTCTGCAGATCGCGCTCGGCAATGCCGCCGTCCTTCAGCGCCTTCAGCACCTCGTTCATCGCCTTGTTGTTCTCGTCGAGCGCTTCGCGGGCGGTCTTCGCCTGCTTGACGACCGCAAGATTGACGACGGCCATATCGGGCGCAAGCGCCGACTCGCCGTCCCCCGTCACCGAAATCACCGCCTCGCGCGGCTTTGCCTCCTGCGCCAAAACAGGCGCTGCGCTGCCGAGCGGCAGGGCCAGAAGGGCAGTCATCAGAAGAGTCTTGGAAAGCATCGGCGCCATGTTTCATTCCCTAGTTGTCGTTTCCCGGATCAACTTTCTGTCGGTTGATTGTGAAGCTATTGCGGCGGAAGGGAAGGGCGAGTGCGGATGGAAGAAAAATGTGAGGGGGTGCGGGCGTGGAACCAGTATGGAGAGGATGTGCCGTGGTCGCCCCCCCTCTGCCCTGCCGGGTATCTCCCCCACAGGTGGGGAGATCACAAGTGGATAAACCTTCCCACGCATCTGCCATTTCACCGATTTGTGACGTTACTTGTTTGAGAAGGACATCGCGCCCAGCCAATCTCCCCACCTGTGGGGGAGATGCCCGGCAGGGCAGAGGGGGGCGGCCACGGCACAGCCTCTCTATTCCTGCGTGTTCGTTATCATGAAGGCGCACCACCTTCCCAAATCCCCCAAACCTGCTAGCAAAGACGGCGGGTTAAGAAACAGGGGCGGGCATGCTGTGTCCGGCAAGGGGGCAGCATGCGATTTATGACAATTCTTTCGCTCGGCCTCGCCATCGGCTTGGCGGGCTGCTCTCAGGTGGCGGAAAAGGCGGAGAATGCCGCCAACCGCTCCTTCACCAGCTACGCGCTCGGCAAACCCTACGCGGAGATCGCCAACGTCGGCCAGTCGCCGATGGCGCGGCTTTCCGGCTCCGACGCGACCTATGGGCCGATGATCGGCGCGACGCCGCTGAAGAACGGCATGACGATCTACCGGCATATGGCGCCCGCCGCCAAGACCGAGACCGGCACCAACTTCGCCGGCCTGGTCGGCAGCTCCACGGTTTCGCAGAACAACCGGCTTTCCTATTTCCTGGTGGGCGCCGATGGGATCGTCAAGGATTGGGCGACGGGCTCGGCGCAGGGCAGCGCCAGCGACTGCGTGCAATATATCGGCGGCATCATTAACCGCTGCAACGACATGCGGCAGCTGCAGGCGTCGCTCGCGCTCTATGATGTAAGGGTGGCAACGAAGGCCGGCCAGCCCATATCGAGCTGGGGAGAACCGGCAGCGGTCGCCGTCAACTGAGCACTCGCATCCGTGGTTCCTCGGGTCAGCCCTGAGACCCACCGAGGGCGGCAGTCTGCGCTGCAAGGATCGCAAGTGCGACGCGATTCTCATCCAAACAGCTCGCGCATTTGCCGGAATTCCTCCGGACGTTCCGCTTTCTGCCAATCGCGTCTCCCACCATCCGTCATACTCGGGCTTGACCCGAGTATCCATGCCGCACGCGCCTCGCTCGAGTTGCTGGGCTGCGGTCGCCATTGTCCGTGCGAACGCCAACGCAGTGCACGGGCTATGGGTCCTCGGGTCAAGCCCGAGGACGACGGATGGGGTGGGGAACTTGTGTGGCTAGGACCGCAACTGCGAGGTGGAGCGCATTCTTTTCTGCGGTTCTTACTTCGCTATCCCTGGTGGAAAGCCTTACATCATCCGGAACCGGATTTGTCGTGACCGCCGAAGGGTGCAGCGCTGATTTAAGCGCCGAAATCATCCATGAAAGACGGATGGATCGCAGGCTTGCGCTCTTCGCGCGCGTCGCGAAAACGCTGGGGAACCGCACCGAGACCGGTGACGAAACGGGTCAGGAGATTGCGGTTGAAAAGTTTCTGTAGGGCACTCATGGCAGTTCACTCATTCTTTTTTTTGTTAGGCGGCAGCATATATTTTGCTCAGGCTGCCGTCGCAATGGGCAATTTTGCATGACAGTTATGTGACGGTGCATGGCTTGAGTGCAGGCCGAAAGCCAATCACATTGGCGTTAGGAGGGCGCGCCAAGCGGGTCAACCGCTATAAATCCCCACAAACACGCGTGATCGCGTGGTAAATTACCTTCTTGGGGCAAACCCATGTCCTCCGAAGGAGAAGCTCAGATGAACCGATTTTTCGCATTTATCGCGACCGGAGCGCTGATCAGCCTTGCCACGATCACTTCGGCCTGCACGTCATCCGGAAATCTCGACCAGACCTCGTCGATTGGCGGCGGCTATTATCGGGAAGAGCTGCCGCTCAACCCGGCCTGCGGGGGTGGGTTCAGACCGAGCGACGGTCGCTCCTGCAGCTATTAAAGGCCTGCTCGGTATTGATTTGGCTACGATGTCTTCTGGATGGCGCCGCAGATGAAATCGGGGTAGCTGGCGTCATGGCGGCGGCCGATGGGCCGAGCAAGCGGAGCTTGATCAACTGCCTGCATCACCCGCTTTGGACTCCTGCTTGGCGTCCAAGGTCAACACTCAGTGAAGCCCTTGCAGTCTGTTCCGTCGTTCTGCCAGCAGTTCATTTTTAACCAGATCCCGGGCATCGTCCGAAAGACCATTCGGCCCCAACAGACCAAGCTCGGTAAACCGCGCTTCGATTTCCTTCGGAATGCTATCCGCTTCGTGTTGGCAAAGGCGGACAAGCCACTTCCATTCGTCGCTAGTCATATCCCTGTGCACGACCATGAATTGCTACCCCCTCCCGAGAACAACGGATCCACTAATAAGTAGCACAACTTCTATCGAAAGGCAGGTGGCTCGACGATCAGGCTGATCATGCGCACATCAATCCGCCAAGCGGTGCACCAACGCGAAGTTTCCGATCATTCTCGGTAAATCTCCACCAGCGGGTCGTTGGCAAAACGTGGCGCATATTTCTTGTCGCAGTCTCACCGGACGATCACACGAACTCGCTTGGTAGCCTGCTCAGGCGTAGTCAGTAAATCCATGCGCCGATCCTTCCCCCTCTGGCAACGGAAGCGGCAGATAACTTACTCGACATATAAATGGGCACATTGGGTAACGGCTTCACCGATCCATGATAGGATAGATGTTAGCGACTGGGTGAGGACGCTGCTCACTTCCCTATTCTGCCTTATTGGCAATAGCTTGCTCAAGTTGTCGCGCGGCGATCACTGCTGATCTTTTATCCAAGTGAGCACCATCCGATTCCCATCGGATTTCGTCATCCCATTTAATGTTGAGCAACCGCTCGCCAAATTTGGGGTCCGCGTCAATCATTGCATGTCTGCTACGCGCCTCGTAGTCGGTCGCGGCGAGGAGAGGGTGCATCGGCATGAGCAGATAGTAGGTTTTGCCACCTTGAGCCTCTATCCGATCTGCTATTATCCGGAGCTCTTGCGCCGACTGATTTATTGTGGCGCTAACGGGTCGAGAATCCAGCGCTTTGGCCATCGAAGAGATTGTTTCAGTGTACTTCAAAGGCTCGGGCAATTGACTGAGGAGTTTTCGTGCCGCATTGGCTGACGCTAATTCTCGCTTATCAGCCTTAGCGTCCAGATTGTATACGATCGACACAATTGAACGAACGGGGCTGTAAGCAGGGCCTAAAGCAGGAAAACCAAGCGGCGGGGAAACAACGCTCTTCGCGAAGTGCTCAAGTTGAAGGTCACGCGGCCGATCCAGGATATTGATCTCAATTACCAGGACCTTAGGACGAATTTGCAAAGCGCTCATGGCGCTGGACACCGGCGATTGCCCTGGAAGGGATATGTTGGCTGTCTTTTGGCTAAAGAGATTCGGTGACAGTCGGTAGAGTAGGGATGTACCAGCGAGCGTTAGCGGAGAGGTGTTGGCTCTGGCGAAATCGAGAATGATCTGTCGATTGTCTTCCGACTGGTTGAGGGTTGGAAGATATCGCGGGAGATATGGTATCATCAGACTCCACGAGACGCAGAGAGCCAATGCGCTTTTGCCGATTGCAGTGAGGAATTTCCAATCACGAGGGTTTCGCGCCATTGAGATCAGACGCTCGTCGTGTTGCCTGCGGCGCGCGCTGATGGCTTCAGAACTGGAAATAAATGAAGGCATCTGTTCGCCCTTTGTCGAAAATCGATAACATCAGCATAGCACCATAACAAAACGCCATCAGCAGGCTGTCCTTCTCGCTTATTCGTTTCGGTACGAGGTGGGCAAACATGACCGGCGCGGCGTAAATTGCAATTAATGCATATTGAGTTGATCGGAAGCCGAAATGTCTTGATGCGCCGGCTACCGCCTCAATATAGAGCCAGGCGTGTTCGAAGTTTTGCAGTTTGAAGAACAGCCAAAGGCAGGAGACCAAAGCGAAAATCAGTGCTGTATAGGCTAGTTGCAAAGCGGCGGCCGTGGCGCCTTTCGACGGGAGCACCCGGGCCAACGGAGTTAGCGCCCTCTCGATGCATAACGCTAGGCCATGCGCTGCGCCCCAAAGAAGGAACGAGACGGCTGCTCCATGCCAAAGACCTCCAAGTGCCATTGTGGCGAACAGGTTGAAGTATGTCCGTATCGTACCGTGTCTATTCCCGCCGAGCGGAATATAAAGGTATTCCCGCAAGAAACTTGACAGACTGATGTGCCACCGCCGCCAGAAGTCCGAAAATGAACGCGCGGTGTACGGTCGATTGAAGTTTATTGGCAGCCGATAGCCTAGCAGCGCAGCCGATCCGATCGCGATAGCAGAATAGCCGGCGAAGTCCGCAAAAATCTGAAAACTATAGCAGAACAGCAGCGCGAGCAGATCATATCGCCCCAGCCCTTGAAATGTTTCCGGCTGATCCATCCAAACTGTAAACTGAGCAAGATTGTCGGCGACGAAAGATTTGAAAAAGAGGCCCCAGATAATCCATTTTGCCGCCTCTGCGAAAGGTACATCCCTGATCGTCTTCTTAGCGATCTGAGGCATGAACTGGTGGGCTTTCACGATCGGCCCCGCGACGATCTGCGGAAAAAAAACGAGATAGAGGAGCCCGTTTCGGAGGAAGCGAGAGTAGTTCAGGCCGCCGGGGAGGTCGCCTTTGGTGAACTGCTGTTTATAGGCATCTCCGATCAAGCTAATGCAGTGAAACGTGTAAAAAGAGATGCCAATCGGAAGGGGGGCGTACAAGATGCTCTCAACCAGCCCGTTGGAGGTCGAAACTGCTGCCATCTTTGCATCAATGAAGAGAAATTTGTACTTGAAGAACGCTAGTACCGATAGATTGGCCGTGACGCCGAGAGCCATCAGCGGCTTTGGAGCGGCGCAACCTTGGAGAATGATGTAGGTCACGGTGCTGGAGCAAAGGGAAACGGCTAGCAGGAGCGGTATCTCGAGAGGTTGCGCCCAACCATAAAAAACAAGGCTTGCGACCAACAGAATTGTAATCTGCAGCCGAGGGAAGAAATAATAGAGCGCGAAGACGAGGCAGAAAAGCAGCGCATATTCAGGCGAGATAAAATTCATTGCTGCCTCTGAGGTAAAATAGAGCAGGGTGCGTACACGATGACGACACCGCTCGCAACGATCTCGGAATGTTACGGCCCTAGGTGGAGATCGACGCGGCAATTACCGAGGTTTCTAAATCCTGCTACCGGATCATCAATCGGGCTTCAATGGTACCGTTCGAGGCGCCCGCCACGACCTTCAAATAACCTTTGACGACGCTTCGAGGAAATTCCAAAAATTCCGGAACCAAGTGTCAAAATTCCGATTTTTCGCGTCCGGCAAAAACCACTCTTCAAATCCCTTAAAAACAAGAAAATTGGTGGGCCCGGAGGGACTCGAACCCCCAACCAAGCGGTTATGAGCCGCCGGCTCTAACCATTGAGCTACAGGCCCTTGACGCCGGTGATGCGCCTTGGCGCCGGAGGCCGGCGCCTGGATGCCGGGGCAATGGTTCCCGCAGCATCGGTTCGCTCTAACGCAAATTGCAGGGAGCCACAAGCGCAGAGCGCAAGCATCTGTGGACGATGCATATTTCATCGGCGCCGGTACTGGAACCTTCTCGCGCGGACGACAATTACAGAGATTGGATTCGATGAAGAGGGCGATTGCAGATGGTGGCGTTGAACAGTGCCGTGGTGCTTATCGTCGAGGACGAGCCGCTGATCCGGTTTAATGTTCTCGACGTGCTTGAAGATGTCGGCCATGTGGCGCTGGAGGCGGCGAATGCCGACGAGGCGATGGTGGTGCTGAAGGGCAGGCCGGATGTCGATATCCTGTTCACCGACGTCAACATGGCCGGTTCGATGGACGGGATCCAGCTTGCCAAGCGGGTGAGGGCGATGCGGCCGAATATCGGCATCATCATCACCTCGGGCATGGTGCGGCTCGACCCCATGGCGCTGCCCGCCAATACCGCCTTCCTGCCGAAGCCCTACATGCACGATGCGCTGATCTCGACGATCGATTCGCTGATGACGTGACTGGCTCGCCGAATGAGATGAAGGGGGCGCGCAGCCGCAAAACGGGGACAGGTTTTGCGGCTGCGCGCGAGGCGCCGGGAGACATGCTCGTCTTCAGGCGTGCGGAGGGGGTCGCGCCCTCAGCTGAAGCTGCTCTTCAGCGCCTCGTTCTCGTGGTGGGCCTTCTTCTCATAGATCGTGAACAGCGCCATCGAGAGGAGATAGGAGAGGAAGGGGTCCCCGATCTGCGTGGCGATGTCGCGGGAGGCGAGCACGTGGCGCTCCAGGGCGCCGATATCTTTCTGTATTGCGGTTTCAGCGAGGCGGTTCATGCTGCCATCTCCAGGAATTGCGTCACGACCGAGCGGGCCGGAACATGTCTGACATAAAGGGGTAGGGTCAGGCCGAGGGCGGTGCGCATCTTGCGCAGCACGCGGTCCGACACTTCGAAGGCGCCGCAGCAGACGGGGTACTTGCCGTAGCCGTCTGCGCGGCCGAGTTCTTCCACTTCGGCCCCCGCGCGCTTGTAGACGCGCTTGAGATAGGGCTCGTAGTTGGAAATCATCGTGTGGATGCCGTGGTCGAGCGCGCATTCGCAGAGCGCCAGCAGCATCATTGAAAAGGCGCGGCCGGCGTCGATCTGGGGGAAATCCCTGGCGATCGCCTCTTCGTCGATGCACATGCGGGTGCCCTCCCAGATGCCCGGCGCAATAAGATCGGCGGCATCCGGAAACGTCTCGCGGAAGACATCGTAGAGAAGGGTCGGGCCGGTCGTCGGCATCAGGCGCATGCCGCCATAAAGACGGGTGCGGCTGTCGTTGCACCAGACGAGATAGGCCGGAGCCAGCGCATCGTAGCTGTCGCGCTCGTAGGGGCCGACGACGGGTACGTCCCAACCCAGCGTATCGGCGAACACCTTCTTGCGCAGGCGAAACATCTGATCGAGTACGGCAGCGTATTTCTGATACTCATGTGCCTGAATGATAACGAACATTTTGCCCTCCAGCGTTTGCAAGTCCGTGGAGAGCAGAATGGTTCAGGCGGGCCGGATCGGAAATTCCCTCAGATGGGCCCCCTCAGATGGGGGGATTAGCCCAAAAGTATGAGGGCCGGCGTTATGAGATGCGCCGGCCAGAGACTATGGATTGATGATGCGCAATTGCACGGCCCGCGAGGCGGCGGCCGAGATCGTGGCGCAGCCGAGCTTGAAGCGGGCGGTCTTCAGATAATCGCGCGTCGTGTGCTCGGATATGCCCAGGATGACCGAGATATCCTTGTAATCCTTGCCGAGTGCGGTCCAGTGCAGGCACTCGATCTCGCGCGGCGACAAGGCCGGCACCGGGTCGTTTTCGCCGTGCAGCTCATAGACGGCCTTGCGATGGATCAGATGGGCGATTTCGATCCATTCGTTGCGGCAGCGGCGGACGAGTTCGTTCCAGTCGTCGACCGGGATGCGGGCATTCACCGACAGCAGCGCCCGGCGCTGCGCCTTGTCGGCGACGGGAATGGAGTAGCCGTTGCCGCCGATGCCGTGCTTCTGGGCGTCGACCAGCATGGCATAGGCCTCCGGCGTCGGCTCGACCTCGCTCCAGTCGAAGGGCAACTGGCGTTCGAAGCCCTGCTTGACGATCGGGTCGACCTTGACATAGCTGTTCAGCAGGTAGCGGGAGACCCAGGCATCCGGATAGGTGGTGCGCACGAAGGGCGAATCGATCTTGCTGGCGATTGTCTGGGCGAGGTGGTAGGTGACGAAATCGAGGCCGTATTCCGCCTGCAGAATGCGGATGGCCGCATCCACATTGGCCGCCGCCTTGATCTGTTCGAAGGCGGGTTCGAACTTTTCGCTATAGGTATTCTCGAT
Organism: Rhizobium sp. N122; assembly: GCF_002211295.1. NCBI lineage: Bacteria > Pseudomonadati > Pseudomonadota > Alphaproteobacteria > Hyphomicrobiales > Rhizobiaceae > Rhizobium > Rhizobium sp. N122. Next base: position 184,033 of record NZ_LOKU01000003.1, read on the forward strand.
CATTTCCACTGCCCCAATTCCCTCAATCCTACCGTGAGGACCGTCATAAATACAAGGCATCCCCACATATGCGGGGAATGACAATCCCGGCTCCGTCTGCTAGCGCCTTTCCACGAGGAGACCTCATATGGACAGCAAGAGACCCTTCGAGATTGCCGAATGCCAACAGGCCGCCAAGGGCCTGAAATCCAGTTGGCAGGACATGGCAGGCTCCGAAGCGCTGATCCGCGCGCTCGTTGCCGAACGCAACGGCGACACCCCCCTGGCGCTGTTCTGGACCGAGGTCCACCGGGCGCTTTGCGTTGATAACAACGTTTTCTGACATGGCCCGCCCCGGCGGGTGTTTCAGGCTTTTCCCGATATTGACTGGATCGGCTCGGCACCAGGATCGGCCACCGCAAGGTGAAATCCGTGTCCCGCCAGCGACCACGTTTCCATGCTCATCCGTTTCCGATTTTGCGAAGAAAGTGTCGAGCGGCATTCTCACGGGCGGGCAGAGGGAAAGCGCATACTCCCTGGATTTGTGCCATTATGCTTGACGAAACGTTACCAGCGGGCGCTGTGGTGTGTCGTTGACACGGCTAGACTGTGCCATTGCTGACACTTTCCCGCGACAGCCGCGCCAACGCTCACTCCGCTGATGCAAGCTGCGGCATCTCTCCGCCCGCATCCTGATGTGCCCCGCAGGGGAGCGCGCTCATCACCCGCCCTCGTGGTTCGAGACGGCCCTGCGGGCCTCCTCACCATGAGGGCTAATCGTTGTGCCCTGCGGCTGGGCTATCCGGGGGAGGGCGCCGCGTTATCCGGTTAGGGCAAGCCGCAACCTCTCTCCGCCCTCATCCTGAGGTGCCCCGTAGGGGGCTCGAAGGACGGGGCGGCCACCGGCGCCTAAGCGTATCGGCGGGCTGATCGTGGTGCCGTTTGACCGGACTGATTGGTGGGCGGCGTGACTGATGGGCTGGTGGGATAGCAAACAGAGTGGGCTATGGCTTGCCGCTCCGCTCTCCGAGAGAGGCGCTGCATCTCTCTCCGCCCGCCAGTGACACAAGCCGTGAACCTCTCTCCGCCCTCATCCTGAGGCGTGGAGGCCATAGGCCGGAGCCTCGAAGGACGAGGGCGGCCACCGGCCACACGCGCTCACTCAACCTTGACTGCCCCGCGCTTCGACAATGCCGGCAAGGCCTCGTAATCCATCGCAATCAACGCCTCCTTCTTGCGGCGCGACCAGCCCTTGATCTGGCGCTCGCGGGCGATGGCGTCGATGATGCGGTCATAGGTTTCGGTGAAGACGAGTTCGACGGGCAAGCGCTTGACGGTGTAGCCGTCATAGCTCCCGGCATTGTGCTCCCAGACACGCGCCTCGATCTCCTGCTTGGTCAGCCCGGTATAATAAGAGCCGTCGCTGCAGCGGAGGATATAGACGGTGACTTCCATGGCGGGAGGCTAGCATGGGGAACAAGTGAGCAGCAATCGTGTTGCTCCGCTCTCGGATGAGGCAAGCCGCGCCCTCTCTCCGCCTGAGGTGCCCCGCAGGGGCCTCGAAGGACGGGGGCGGCCACCGGCGCTCAGAGGTATCGGCAGCCACCCGCCCTCGTGGTTCGAGACGGCCCTGCGGGCCTCTTCACAATGAGGGCTAATCGTTGTGCCGCCTGGCTGGTGGGCTGAGCGGTGTGCCGCGTTTTGCAGGCTGGGCTGCAGCGTGCTGCTGGGCTCCAGCGTGCTGCTCCGCTCTCCGAGGGCAAGCCGCGCCCTCTCTCCGCCCTCGTTGTTGTGCCCTGCTGCTAGACTATCGGGGGCAGGGTGCTGCGTTCTCCGATGAGAGCATGCCGCAACCTCTCTCCGCCCTCAGCCTGAGGTGCCCCGTAGGGGCCTCGAAGGGCGAGGCCGGCCACCGGCGCACCAGCCGATATCAACCAACCTTGGTCGATGGATTGACCCAGTCCTGGAGCGGTATTTCGGGCTTCGGCTGCTTCGGGCGAAATTTCACCAGCACCTCTCTGCCGTCGACGGAGGCCTGCGTGCGTTCGAGTGAGTTGCGTTCGGCAACCGCCTGGCGCCAGTGATCGTCCCCACGCCCGTCGGGGCGGCCCTGTTCTTCCCAGATCGCGTAGGCTCTTTTGCTGATCCATTCGTGACGTCTGTCGCTCATTTACCCATTCCATTCGTGAAAGCGTTATTCGGCAATTCCGTCCTGCGGAACCGGCCTGTCCTGCGGAACCGGCCCGTCTTCTCGAACCGGCAAGCGGCGCTTGGCGGCCATCAGCAGGTCGAGTTCGATCGAGGACGGCCCGAAACGGGTAAAGAGGCTTTCGGCCTGCTCGCCGCCCAGGCCGTATTTGGAGGCGAATTCGTCAAGGCTGTAGGGACGGCCGCGCAGGATCCTGCTTCGGCGCTCCGGTTCACGGATTTGCGTCATTGGTGATTACCCCAGACTGTTTTCGAAATGTGAGAACAAAACAGATTACAGCGGCAAAAGTTCCGTGAATTTGCAGGGTTTTTTCTGCATCGCGGGCGATCCATAAGCTGCGGCATGGATTTTCAGCAAAGGTGGCGGCTGCGAAAATTTCGCCTAAAACACGCAAGAAAATCAGCGCGTTATGGAATTGGCTTCCGCGAGGGCCGATAAATGGGCTTTACCCCGGCGCGTTAGTCTATAGAATCAATCGTGTTAATCGGTTCGCAGGGGCAGCAAAAACGTCCGTTCCCCGCGTTGGCGCGACCGATACCGGAGGACTTTGGCCTCAACCCATCAAGAGGAGACAGACATGATGAATGCCCTGCCGCCACTTCATGACGGCCACGCGCCGTTTACCCTCCAGCAGCTGTTTCGCGAAGCGCTCTACGCCTTCGAGGAATGGGACAGCGAAGTGACCGAGCCGATCGTGACCCACGAAGGCCGCGTCATCCCGATCAGCTTCGTTTTCGAAGCCATGCGCGAATGCACCGACATCGTGCCGATGAATATCGTCGGCGCCGTCACCGAGCGGCTGACAAAGCCGTGGGAGGGCGAAGGCCCGCTCGACCAGATGACCTTCTCGACGGCGGCGCGCGTCATGCGCGTACTGGTGCGCAAGCGCCTGCTTGCCAACGGCACGGTCGATCTCGTGGCCGTTTCGGCTCATGCAGCCGAAGACCAGAGCCGCGACTGACGGAAAAAGGATCGCGGCCCCGGCTGCGATCCTTTTCCGCTTCCTGGCGGAACCTCGCCGATTGCCAGCCGTTTACTGGCATGCCCGCCGCTCGTGCGGGTGAGGAATGAGCACCATGCTGAAATCCATCGTTCAAGAAATCATCGGCACGCCGCGGCGTGAGCCAGAACTTCCGCAATCGCTCGAGCAGTTTCGCGACAGGAAGCGGGTGCTGATCATCTTTGCCGATGCGCAGGACGACCGCGCCGTCATCCAGGACGAGTGGCTGCGGAACGCGCATATGCGTCTCATCGAGGAAGACATCGAGGTTTTCATCATCGCCGGCGGCGGCGCTTTCTCGCTGCTCGACGACGGCTCCGAACTCGATGCCGACGACGTCAGAGAGCGGCTGCAGGGGCCGCCATCCGGCGAGTTCGGGCTGATCCTGATCGGGCGCGACGGAACCGTGAAACTGCGCTCGAGCGAGCCGAGGCCCGCGGAGGATATTTTCGCAGCCCTCGAGATGCTGCCGAAGCAGACGCCCTGGTAGGGTTCGGAACCCCGTGTGACGTGCGTCCGACGTCTCCTGCTTCCTAAAGCTCGAAGGCTTCCTTGAGGCCGAGGCTCTTGCGTTCGCGCAGGTCGAGATCGGTCTCGATATGGGCGATGTGATGCAGCATCAGCCGGCAGGCGCGGTCGAGGTCGTTGCTTTCGATCGCCGAGATGATCTCGCCATGTTCGGAATGGCCGCAGCTCGATGCGGTGGACTGGCCGTAAAGGGCAATCACCAGGGATGAGCGGGCAACGAGCTCTTCCATGAAGCGTTGCATGATTGCATTGCCTGAGATCTCCGCCAGCATCAGATGGAAATCGCCCGACGCCTTGATCTCGGCGCGTCGCGCCGTCTGGCCGCGTTCGCTCATCAGCCGGCCTTCCTCCAGCAGAAGCTGTTTCAGCTGGCTGATATCATCCGTGGTGATCCGCGCCGCCGCCTCACGCAATATGCCGGGTTCGACCAGGCGGCGGGCGGAAAAGATCTGGCGGGCCTCCTCCGGCGAGGGATAGGCGACGAAGGCGCCGCGGTTCTTCTCGACGCTGACGAGGCCCTCATAGGAGAGCGCCTGCAGGGCGGCGCGGGCGAGCGTGCGGCTGACGTTGAAGAGATTGCCGACATCGCTTTCCGAAAGCTTGGTGCCGGGTGAAAGCCGGCGCTCGACGATCGCCTCGCGAATGGCGTCGCGGATCTGTTGCGCGCCGGTTTCGGCGGAGTCTTCGGCCTGCATAGCCTTGGCGGCGGATTTCATGAGATCATTCCCTGATGGCGGGCAAACCATATCCGGCTTCGCGGCAAAAGTTAAACGGAATTTGTGCCCGAAACGCCGGCTAATTGTATACGATTTTCTGCACAAATTGAGCACGAAAGCCTAAATCATGTGCAGACACTGCCTAGCCGATAATTTTACCTCTCGGATGGATCGTCGATAAAACTGTTTTTTCACAATGGTTTGGTCGGCGAAACGGAATCTGGCACGGCAGATGCATCGTCTTTTCCAAACAGGGGAAGGCATGATGTCGAAAGCGGCAGAGATCGATATAGTATCCGTTTCGAAGGTCTATGGGGCGACAACCGCCGTCCATGCCATCAGCCTGAAAATTCCGGCCGGCGCCTATTGCTGCTTCCTCGGCCCGTCGGGCTGCGGCAAGACCTCGACGCTGCGCATGATTGCCGGCCATGAGAGCATTTCGTCGGGCGATATCCGGCTCGGCAATACGGTCGTCACCGATTTTCCGCCGGCCAGGCGCGGCACGGCGATGATGTTCCAGTCCTATGCGCTGTTTCCGCATCTCGATCTCATCGACAACGTCGCCTTCAGCCTGAAGATGAAGGGCGTCGACAAGGCCGAGCGGCGGGCCAAGGCGCTTGACCTGCTGAAGCTGATGCAGATGGAGCCCTATGCCAACCGGCGCCCGGCCCAGCTTTCCGGCGGCCAGCAGCAGCGTGTGGCGCTGGCGCGCGCGCTGATCACCGATCCGGAGGCGCTGCTGCTCGACGAGCCGCTGTCGGCGCTCGATCCATTCCTGAAGATCCGCATGCGCGCCGAACTCAAGAAACTGCAGAAGTCGCTCGGCATCACCTTCGTCCATGTCACCCACAGCCAGGAAGAGGCGATGGCGCTCGCCGATATCATGGTCATCATGAATGACGGCCGGATCGAGCAGGCGGCCGCGCCCCGCGACGTGTTCGAGAAGCCGGCAACCGCCTTCGTCGCCCGCTTCATGGGCGATCACAACGTCCTGTCAGGCCGGGTGACCTCAAGCGAGAACGGCGTGCTCGTCATGACCGTGCCGGAGGGGCAGAGCTTTTCGGTGCGCGGAGCGGGCAGGGAGGTCGGCGAACCGGTCGATATCGGCATCCGCACCGACCGCGTGCGCCTTCAGGTGGCGACCGAATGGACGCTCGGCTTCAACGGCACCGTCTCCAACGTCGAATATCGCGGCTCCTCGGTGAAGATCACCGTTACTGGCGCCGGCAGCGACGACTTCACCGTCATATCCGACGACAGCGACTATTTCGCCCGGCCGGTTTCGGTCGGCGATGCCGTTGCGCTCAGCTGGGCGCTCGAGGATGCCGTGCTTCTCGGCCGCTCTTCCGCATGAACCATCACCATCCATCCTTCCGCATCAACAAAAAGGGGAACTGACATGACGACTGAAATAGCATCGACCAAGGCTGGGAAGGGTCTTTCCCGCCGCACGTTGCTGAAGACGGGTGCCGCCGCCGTCGGCGCCATCGCCGGCTCCGGCGCGATCACCGGCTTCCCGACAATCTGGGCGAAGACGAACATCACGCTTCGCCAGTTCGGCACCGGCGTTTCGAACATCAATGCCATCGCCGAGAAGTGCAAGGCCGATCTCGGTATCACGCTGGAGATGACGGCGACCGATTCCGACGCCGCCGCCCAGCGCGCCGTCACCCAGCCCGACAGCTACGACATTGCCGATATCGAATACTGGATCGCCAAGAAGGTGTTCCCGACAGGCGTGCTGCAGCCGATGGACGTCAAGAAGCTGAAATATTACGACAAGATCGTGCCGCTGTTCATCAACGGCAAGCTGAAGCCGGACAGCGTCATCGCCCAGGGCACGGCGCCGCACACGGTCGGCTTCGTCGAGGCGCAGGGTTCCAAGAAATTCGCCAAGGAACCGACCCAGTGGATGACGATGGTTCCCACCATCTACAATGCCGACACGCTCGGCATCCGCCCCGACCTTACCGGCCGTCCGATCACCAGCTGGGCCGATATTCTCGATCCGGCCTTCAAGGGCAAGACCGCGATCCTCAACATTCCGTCGATCGGCATCATGGATGCGGCGATGATCATGGAAGCCGCCGGCAAGATCAAATATGCCGACAAGGGCAACATGACGAAGGAAGAGATCGACAAGACGATCGAATTCCTGATCAAGACCAAGGGCGACGGCCAGTTCCGCGCCTTCTGGAAGTCGTTCGACGAGTCGGTCAACCTGATGGCCTCGGGCGAAGTCGTCATCCAGTCGATGTGGTCGCCGGCCGTCGCCGCCGTCCGCTCCAAGGGCATCGCCTGCACCTTCCAGCCGCTCAAGGAAGGCTACCGCGCCTGGGGCGGCGGTCTCGGCCTTGCCTCGCATCTCAAGGGCGCTGAGCTCGATGCGGCCTACGAATACATCAACTGGTACACGTCAGGCTGGGTCGGCGGCTACCTCAACCGCCAGGGCTACTATTCCGCCTGCATGGACACCGCCAAGAACTTCATGTCGGCCGACGAATGGGGCTACTGGATCGAGGGCAAGCCGGCGCAGGGCGATATCCTGTCGCCTGAGGGCAAGGTCATGGAAAAGGCCGGAGCCGTCCGCGACGGCGGCGCCTTCGAAGCCCGCATGGGCGCGGTTGCCTGCTGGAACTCGGTCATGGACGAAGACCGCTACATGGTCCGCCGCTGGAACGAGTTCATCGCGGCCTGACGCAAGTCGGCGGTTGTCGCTTTCCCCTCCCCAACCCTCCCCACAAGGGGGAGGGAGCCTGGCGAGGTTATGGCAAAAAAACTCCTGCCCCTTGTAGGGAAGGAGCCCGGTGAGGGCGCGGCACAGTAACTCCCTCCCCCTTGTGGGGAGGGTTGGGGAGGGGTCTTTTTCGAGCCCTCCCCAAGCGACGCAAGGTCCGCGGTAGCCAAGGCGCTACGGCGATTCCCTTCTCCCCGCCTGCGGGGAGAAGGTGCCGGCAGGCGGATGAGGGGGCTGCACGCGCCTTCGTCCAACCTGACGTAATCAGAACGGAGAACGGGATATGGCAACTATCGCAGCAGACACGGAAGAGAGCAGCCGCGGCAGCCGCGCCTTCCGCCTCTCCCCCTCGGCCATCTCCTATCTCCAGGCGACACCGCTGATCGCCATTCTCGGCTTCTTCTTCCTGCTGCCGATTGCCATGATCGCGGTCGTCAGCTTTTGGGATTATGATTTCGCCGGCCTCTATCCCGACTTCCTCACCATGAACTATACCGATACGCTCGGTTCGTGGGTGACGTGGAAGACCTATCTCAACACGCTGAAATTCACCGCCATTGTCTGGGGGCTGACGCTTCTCATCGGTTTCTGGGTCGCTTATTTTCTGGCCTTCCATATCCGCAAGACCTCGACGCAGATGATCCTCTTCCTCGTCTGCACCGTGCCGTTCATGACCTCGAACATCATCCGTATGATCTCGTGGATCCCGGTGCTCGGGCGTAATGGCCTTGTCAATTCGTCGCTGATCAAAATGGGCATCATCCCGCAGCCGATCGAATGGCTGCTCTATTCCGATTTCGCCGTCGTGCTCGCCATGGTGCATCTCTACACGCTGTTCATGGTGACGCCGATCTTCAACACGCTGATGCGCATCGACCGGTCGCTGTTCGAGGCGGCGCGTGATGCCGGCGCGTCCGGCTGGCAGGTGCTGTGGAACGTCGTCATTCCGCTCGCCAAACCCGGCATGGCGATCGGCACGATCTTCGTCGTCACCCTCGTCATGGCCGATTTCTCGACGGTGCAGGTGATGTCCGGCGGCCAGAGCGCCTCGGTGGCGCTGATGATGAAGAACCAGATGTCGCTGCTGCAATATCCGGCGGCGGCCGCCAATGCCGTGGTGCTGCTTGCCGTCGTGCTCTTGATGGTCGCGGCCATCCTGCGTGTCGTCGACATCCGCAAGGAGCTTTGAGATGAACCACGAAAAACGCGGCCTGGAATTCTATCTTCTGGCGATCTTCTTCGCCGTCTTCGTGCTGTTCCTCTACGGCCCGCTCTCGGCGATCCTGATCCTCTCCTTCCAGGGGCCGGATGGCGGCCTGACCTTCCCGATGAACGGCGTTTCCACGCACTGGTTCTTCAACCTGTTCGAGAAACAGGCGGTCGGCGATTTCGGCGCCTCCTTCCGCCGCTCCTTCACCCTCGGGCTGATGGTGATGGTGGTGACCGTCACCGTCTCGCTGCTCGCCGGCCTTGCCTTCCGCCGCCGCTTCCGCGGTTCGACCGTGCTGTTCTATGCCACGGTCGCCAGCCTCGTCGTGCCGTCGATCATCGTCTCTCTCGGCATCGGCGTCGTCTTCCAGGAGGGCGGGCTGAAGCCCGCCTGGTATTCCTCGGCCTTCGGCGCGCATCTCACCTGGACGCTGCCTTTCGGCGTGCTGATCATGTTTGCCGTCTTCAACCGTTTCTCGCCGGCCTATGAGGAGGCGGCGCGCGACCTCGGCGCCAGCTCCTGGCAGACATTCCGCCATGTCGTGCTGCCGATGATCGCGCCGAGCCTGATCGGCGTCGGCCTGTTCGGCTTCACGCTCTCCTATGACGAATTCGCCCGCACGCTGATGACTTCGGGCAGTTACAATACGCTGCCGCTTGAAATCTACGGCATGACGACCAATGTCACGACGCCGGTGCTCTATGCGCTCGGCACGGTGACGACGCTGTTTTCCTTCACCATCATTCTCATTGCGCTCGGCATCATGACCATGCTCAGCCGGCGACAGGCAAAGATCAACTGACATGCGCATTCTCATCGTCAATCCGAACACCACCGCCTCCATGACCGAGAAGGCGGCCACCGCGGCGCGCGCGGTGGCCGCGCCCGGCACCGAGATCATCGCCGCCACCTCGCCGATGGGGCCTGTCTCCATCGAAGGCCACTACGACGGGGCGCTGGCGATCCCGGGCCTGCTTTCCGAACTGAAGGGCCGACAGGCGGCCGGCTACGACGCGGCCGTCATCGCCTGCTTCGACGATACCGGGCTGGAAGCGGCACGCAGCTTTGCCGACGTGCCGATCCTCGGGCTTTGCGAATCCGCCGTCGCGACGGCAGGTTTCCTGGCGCAGCGTTTTACGGTGGTGACGACGCTCGAGCGGTCGCGGTTGCTGATCGACAATCTGGTGCGCCGTTACGGCATGGGCGAGCGCGCCAAGGTGCGCGCCTCCGACATCCCGGTGCTGGAGCTCGAAGATGCTGCCTCGGGCGCGATCGGCAAGCTCCGGGCGGAGATCGAGCGGGCGCTTGAAGAAGACGGCGCCGAGGCGATCGTGCTCGGCTGCGCCGGCATGACGGATCTCGCCAGGGAGTTGCAGGATATTTACGGCGTGCCCGTCGTCGACGGTGTCTCGGCCGCCGTCAAGCAGGCCGAGGCGCTGGTGTCGCTCGGGCTTTCCACCAGCAAGCGCGGCTCTTACGCCTCGCCGCTGCCGAAAGCCTTTACCGGGGCGATGAGCGCCTTCTCGCCGGCCGGAAGGCCCGGCTGAGCCATGGCTATCTCCTTCGACTTCACAGAGCTTTCCGAGCGCGAGCGCTACAAGCTGATGATCGGCACGATCATTCCGCGACCGATCGCGCTGGTGACCACAGTCGACGAACACGGCCGGATCAACGCCGCCCCCTTCAGCTTCTTCAACTGCCTGTCGGCCGATCCGCCGATCCTGGCGATCGGGGTCGAAAACAATGCCGACATGTCGTTCAAGGACACCGGCCACAATATCCGCATGACCGAGGTGTTCACCGTCAACATCGTTTCCTTCGCCATCGCCGAGGCGATGCATGTTTGCGGCGCCAAATATCCGCGCGGTGTCGATGAGCTGAAGCAAGCGGGATTGACGGCAATGCCGGGCGAGAAGGTGGCTTCGCCCTGGATTGCCGAGGCGCCGGCCGCCTTCGAATGCCGGCGGCATGTGACGCTGGAGCTCGGCCGCTCGCGGCAGATCGTCATGGGCGAGATCGTCTATGCGCATTACCGCGACGGCGTCGTCGATCCGGAACGGCTGCACGTCGATCCGGCCGCGGTCGATGCCATCGCGCGGCTCGGCGGCGATACCTGCGCCACGACACGCGACCGTTTCGAGATGCTGACGCCGAAGGTCTGAGGCCACCCAGAACCAAGTTTTGCTTTACTTTTTCGCCTCCCGCGAGAATGGTCTGCAACGGATCATTGCGGCAGAGGAGCGCCTTATCATGACACTCGACGACGATCTCCACCGGATCGCGGAGCAGGAGAAGGTGCTGAGCTTCGATGCCTTCGACCTGACGACGGCATGGCAGCTCGGCAAACTCCTGCAGGAACTCGCCACCGAGCGCGGCCTCGGGGTCGCGATTGATGTGACCCTGTATTCGATGCCGGTCTTCTATGCGGCGCTGCCGGGGGTGACGCCCGACAACGTCAACTGGGTCCGCCGCAAGCGCAATATGGTATTCCGCTATTTCCGCAGTAGCTACGCCTCGGGCCTGAAGCTGAAAAAGGACGGCAAGACCGTCGAGGACAACGGCCTTTCCGGCGACGATTATGCGCCGCATGGCGGCAGTTTCCCGATCAACGTCAAAGGCACCGGCTGCATCGGCGCGGTCACCGTTTCCGGCCTACCGCAGCGCGACGACCATAATCTCGTGGTCGAGGCCTTAGCGCTGATGCTGGCGAAGGACCTGGATACGTTGCGGCTCGCGGCGCTCTGAGCGGGGTGTTCCTTGCCGGCGGGCGCCGGCAGTGAAGCTCAGAGCCTGCCGCTGGCCTCGGTGATGCCCTTTGTCAGGCTGCCGGTTGCTGGGAAGAGCGGGATGAGGCAGGCCTGCAGGGCGTGATAGATATCGCCCTTGCCGGGGAAGAGCGAATGGGCGGGAACGAGATCCTCCGTCAGCTCCTCGTGCCAGCCGCCATTCTTGTGGTCGATGAAGGCGCGTTCGATGACATTCCAGATCTTGCGGTAGCATTCCTCGTGGTCGTCGCTCGGCAGATGCTCGTTGAGGAAATGGGCGGCGGCAGCGCCCTCGCAGGCCGGCCACCAGAGCTTGTTGCGCTTGGCGGGCTTGTCGTTCCAGTCGAGCGTGTAGAAGAAGCCGCCCTTATCCTTGTCCCAGCCGAGCGCCATCGATTGCTCGAAGAGCGCCTTGGCCGCATCCGGCATCCATTCGATGCGTTTTCCGCCGAGCACCCAGAGCTGCAGGATGAGGCGGGCCCATTCCAGCCAGTGGCCGGGGGTCGTGCCGGCCGGGCGGAACATTTCGTTCGGATGATAATATTGCTTGTCGAGCTTCCAGTCGGCGTCGAAATGTTCGGCGACGCGCCAGTCGACGGAACCCGCCTGCCGGCGGATGACGAGATCGGCGATGCTTTCGGCCTTGGTCAGGTAGTCCCGGTCGCCTGATGCTTCGAAGGCGGCCATCAGCGCTTCGGTCAGGTGCATGTTGGAGTTCTGGCCGCGATAGGCGCCGCCATCGAGCGGCTGCCAGTCGGCGGTGAATTCCTCAGCGATGGCGCCATGGCGCGGTTCCCAGAACCTGGTGTTCAGGATTTCGGTGATGTCGGCAAGCATGCCGTCGGCGAGCGGGTGGCCGATCGTCTTGGCGGACGAGGCGGCGAGCAGCACGAAGGCGTGGCCGTAGCCCTGTTTGTTGGTGTCGACCGGGCCGCTATTGTCGAGCGACCAGAAATAGCCGCCGTTTTTGCGGTCGCGATGATGGTTCCAGAGATAGTCCATGCCATGGTCGACGAGGTCGCTCGCACCCGGGCGGCCGAGCAGCGTGCCGATCGAGAAACAATGCACCGCGCGCGCCGCGATATGGATGCCGCGCACCTGGCCCTCGGCGTCGAGAGGCTTGCCGGTGTCGTCGAGATCGTAGAAGCCGCCCTTCGGGTTGACCGAATTATGCTGGAAGAAATCGAAGAGGCCGTTTGCCTGGGCGAGCAGCCAGCTGCGATGGTAGGCGCGGCTCGTCCAGTTTCCAAGCACGGGTGCCATGACACTTCCTCCGATTTCGTGGGCGATGCTTTTGAAATGCCTATATAGAGGCCGTTCACGCCTGTCATCCGCCCAGACTTGCAAAGCACGAAATCGACAGGCATATATTGACATAAAGATATCTTTATGTGATTTGAACTGCTTGATCTTACGACGTCAAGGAGCCCTCCCGTGTTCGATACTCTCTTTGGTCCGGAAACGGGCAAACGTGACGGCAATGAAGTTTTCGCAGCGCTGCGCAAAGCCGCCAGCGAACGCATCCTCGTCCTCGACGGCGCCATGGGCACGCAGATCCAGGGGCTCGGCTATGACGAGGACCAGTTCCGCGGCACTCGCTTCATCGGCTGCGCCTGTCATCAGAAGGGCAATAACGACCTTCTGATCCTGACGCAGCCGGATGCGATCGAAGAGATCCATTATAAATACGCCAAGGCCGGCGCCGATATTCTCGAGACCAACACCTTCTCCTCGACCCGCATCGCGCAGGCCGATTACGAGATGGAAGGCGCGGTCTACGACCTCAACAAGGAAGGTGCGGAGATCGTCCGCCGGGCAGCACTGCGTGCCGAGCGCGAGGACGGCCGCCGCCGCTTCGTCGCCGGCGCCATCGGCCCGACCAACCGCACTGCCTCGATCTCGCCCGATGTCAACAACCCCGGTTTCCGCGCCGTCACCTTCGACGATCTGCGCTCCGCCTATGGCGAACAGATCGACGGCCTGATCGACGGCGGCGCCGACATCATCCTGATCGAGACGATCTTCGACACGCTGAACGCCAAGGCGGCGATCTTCGCCTGCGAGGAGCGCTTCGAGGCCAAGGGCGTGCGCCTGCCGGTGATGATCTCCGGCACGATCACCGACCTTTCCGGCCGCACGCTTTCCGGCCAAACGCCGTCGGCCTTCTGGAATTCGGTGCGCCACGCCAATCCCTTCACGATCGGCCTGAACTGCGCGCTTGGCGCCAATGCGATGCGCCCGCATCTGCAGGAGCTTTCCGGCGTTGCCGACACCTTCATCTGCGCCTACCCGAATGCCGGTCTGCCGAACGAATTCGGCCAGTATGACGAAACGCCGGAACTGATGGCGGCGCAGATCGACAGCTTTGCCCGCGAAGGCCTCGTCAATATCGTCGGCGGCTGCTGCGGCTCGACGCCGGAACATATCAGGGCGATTGCCGAGACCGTCGCCAAGTACAAGCCGCGCCCGATCCCGGCGCACCGCCCCTTCATGTCGCTGTCCGGCCTCGAACCCTTCGAGCTGACTAAGGATATTCCCTTCGTCAATGTCGGCGAGCGCACCAATGTCACCGGCTCGGCGAAGTTCCGCAAGCTGATCACCAACGCCGACTACACCGCAGCGCTCGATGTCGCCCGCGACCAGGTCGAGAACGGCGCCCAGGTGATCGACATCAACATGGACGAGGGCCTGATCGATTCCGAAAAGGCGATGGTCGAGTTCCTCAACTTGATCGCCGCCGAGCCCGATATCGCCCGCGTGCCTGTCATGATCGACAGTTCGAAATTCTCGATCATCGAATCCGGCCTGAAGCGCGTGCAGGGCAAGCCGATCGTCAACTCGATCTCGCTGAAGGAAGGCGAGGAGAATTTCCTCGCCCAGGCCAGGCTGCTGCACAATTACGGCGCGGCCGTCGTCGTCATGGCCTTCGACGAGACGGGACAGGCCGACAGCTATGAGCGCAAGGTGGAAATCTGCACGCGCGCCTACACGCTGCTGACCGAGAAGATCGGCTTCCCGCCCGAGGACATCATCTTCGATCCGAACATCTTCGCGGTGGCGACCGGCATCGAAGAGCACAATAATTACGGCGTCGACTTCATCGAGGCGACGCGGACGATCCGTGAGCGCATGCCGCTCGTGCATATCTCCGGCGGCGTCTCCAACCTGTCCTTCTCGTTCCGTGGCAACGAGCCGGTGCGCGAGGCGATGCATGCCGTGTTCCTCTACCACGCCATCCAGGCGGGCATGGACATGGGCATCGTCAATGCCGGCCAGCTGGCCGTCTACGACAATATCGATCCCGAGCTGCGCGAGGCCTGCGAGGACGTGGTGCTGAACCGCCGACCCGACGGCACCGAGCGGCTGCTCGAAGTCGCCGAACGTTTCCGCGGTGCCGGAGCCAAGGAAGGCCGCGTCCAGGATCTGTCCTGGCGCGAATGGAGCGTCGAGAAGCGTCTCGAACATGCGCTGGTCAACGGCATCACCGAATATATCGAGGCCGATACCGAAGAAGCGCGTCAGCAGGCCGCCCGGCCGCTGCACGTCATTGAAGGGCCGCTGATGGCCGGCATGAACGTCGTCGGCGATCTGTTCGGCTCGGGCAAGATGTTCCTGCCGCAGGTGGTCAAGTCGGCGCGCGTCATGAAGCAGGCGGTCGCCGTGCTGCTGCCCTACATGGAAGAGGAAAAGCGCCTCAACGGCGGCGAGGAGCGTCGCTCGGCCGGCAAGATCCTGATGGCGACGGTCAAGGGCGACGTGCACGATATCGGCAAGAACATCGTCGGCGTCGTGCTGGCTTGCAACAATTACGAGATCGTCGACCTCGGCGTCATGGTGCCGGCGACGAAGATCCTGGAAACGGCGATCGCCGAAAAGGTCGATGTCATCGGTCTTTCCGGCCTGATCACCCCGTCGCTCGACGAGATGGTCCATGTTGCGTCCGAGATGGAGCGGCAGGGCTTCGAGATCCCGTTGCTGATCGGCGGGGCGACGACCAGCCGCGTGCACACGGCGGTGAAGATCCATCCCGGTTACAACAAGGGCCAGGCGATCTACGTTACCGATGCGAGCCGCGCCGTCGGCGTCGTCTCGGCGCTGCTGTCGCCGGAGATGCGCCAGAGCTATGTCGACGATACAAGGGCCGAATATGCCAAGGTGGCGGCCGCCCATGCGCGCAGCGAGGCAGAGAAGGTGCGCCTGCCATTGCCGCGGGCTCGCGAGAATGCGCATAAGGTTGACTGGTCCGACTACCAGCCGACAAAGCCGCAATTCTTCGGCACCCGGGTGTTCGAGGATTATGATCTGGCCGAGCTTGCGAAGTACATCGACTGGACGCCGTTCTTCCAGACTTGGGAGCTGCGCGGCCGCTACCCCGCTATTCTCGAGGACGAAAAGCAGGGCGAGGCAGCACGGGCGCTGTGGGCCGACGCCCAGGCGATGCTCAAGAAGATCATCGACGAGAAGTGGTTCCGTCCGCGCGCCGTCATCGGCTTCTGGCCGGCCGGCGCCGTCGGCGACGATATCCGCCTGTTTACCGACGAGAGCCGCAGCAAGGAGCTTGCCACCTTCTACACCTTGCGCCAGCAGCTTTCGAAGCGCGATGGGCGGGCGAATGTGGCGCTCTCCGATTTCGTCGCCCCGGTTTCGAGCGGTGTGCAGGATTATGTCGGCGGCTTCGTGGTGACGGCCGGCATCGAAGAGATCGCCATCGCCGAGCGCTTCGAACGGGCCAATGACGATTATTCCTCGATCCTCGTCAAGGCGCTCGCCGACCGCTTCGCCGAGGCCTTTGCCGAGCGCATGCATGAGCAGGTGCGGCGCGAATATTGGGGTTATGCAAAGGACGAGACGCTCAGCAACGAGGAGCTCATCACCGAAGCCTATGCCGGCATCCGTCCTGCACCCGGCTATCCCGCTCAGCCCGACCACACGGAGAAAAAGACACTCTTCAAGCTGCTCGATGCGGAACATACGGCAGGCGTGAAGCTGACGGAGAGCTATGCAATGTGGCCCGGCTCATCCGTCTCCGGCCTCTATATCGGCCACCCCGACTCCTATTATTTCGGCGTCGCCAAGGTGGAGCGCGATCAGGTGGAAGACTATGCGAAGCGCAAGGGCATGGAAATTTCCGAAGTCGAGCGCTGGCTCGGACCGGTGCTGAACTACGTGCCGCGCAAGGCGGACGAAGGGATCGAGGACGCCGCGTAGAAAGCGCGCCGTTCTTAATGCGATGAATCAAGAAGACGATGAAGCCGAAAAGTGATTCACTTTTCGGCTTCATATCTTTGAAAATGAACAGAAATTATGCCGCAACTTTTTGTGTATGTATGTCTTGGTTGACCTGCCACCGAACTTTCATCCGGCAGCGATTAGAGCCCCGGCGGTTTTGAATACGCCAAGTGGCGCGGTGTGAGCAACCGGCGGAAACGCGAAGCTTTCATCTCGCGCAGCGTTGGAGCCGGTT